>JABXIC010000063.1 GCA_013373265.1 Methylocystaceae bacterium
GATTTTAGGCACCGGTGTGGGCGGTGGTTTGGTGGTCGATAAAAAAGTCATCAACGGCATCAACGGCGTGGCGGGGGAATGGGGGCATAACACCCTGCCCTGGCCCCAAGAAAATGAACGCCCCGGCCAGACCTGTTATTGCGGTCATAGCGGCTGTATCGAAACATTTTTATGTGGCAGTGCCTTGGCCCGTACATTTGAAAATGTCTGCGGCACAAAAGTCGAAGCAATTGATATTCCAAACTTTCCGCAAGAAATAACCGACCCGGTCTTTGCCATTTATGAAAACAGGCTGGCGCGTGCATTGGCCAGTGTGATCAACCTGTTTGATCCTGACATCATTGTTTTAGGCGGTGGGCTTTCCAACATTGAACGCTGGTATGAAACTGTCCCCAAAATCTGGCACACATGGGTTTTCGGTGATGAATGCGACACCAAACTGGTCAAAGCCCACCATGGGGATTCCAGCGGGGTACGCGGGGCCGCCTGGCTTTGGCCTGAATAAGTTGAAAATACAAATATTCTCTTTTTGTTCTCCATTTTGCGCGCTAATATGGGATTATGAGCACGCTTTTACCCACCTTGTGTCGCGATTGTGCGCACAGCTTTACAGATCGACCGGAAACACAACGTTGTCCGGTCTGTGGGTCGGTGCGTCTGCTGTCACACCCCGAACTCAATGACCTGCACATCGCCCATATCGATTGTGATTCCTTCTTTGCCACGGTTGAAAAGCGTGACAATCCAGAGCTTAAAAACAAACCCGTTGTTGTGGGCGGGCGTCATCGCGGTGTTGTGGCGGCAGCTTGTTACATTGCGCGCATTTACGGGGTGCGTTCTGCCATGCCCATGCAACGGGCCTTAAAACTTTGCCCGGACCTTGTCGTCGTGCCCCCTTCCAGAGGTAAATATAACGAAGTCGGGCGACAGGTGAGAAACCTTATGTTTGAAGCCACCCCCTTGGTGGAACCCCTCTCCATTGATGAAGCCTTTCTGGACCTGAGCGGGACAGAATCTTTACATGGGGGCAGTCCGGCACGCACCCTTGTACGCTTAATCAAACGTATTGAAAATGAAATTGGCATCACCGCTTCCGTCGGTCTCAGTTACAATAAATCCTTGGCGAAACTCGCTTCTGACCTAGATAAGCCCAAAGGGTTCGCCATCATGGGACGCGGGGAAGCTTTGGACTATCTAACGGACAAACCGGTTAAAATGATCTTTGGCGTCGGCGCGGCGATGGAAAAAAAGCTGGCTTCTGACGGCATTGCGACCATCGGCCAATTACGCGCCTTTGACAAAACAGACCTGATGCGCACCTACGGGGCCATTGGGGCCAGATTGTACCATTTCTGCCGGGCTGAAGATAAACGCCAAGTCACCCCGGAGTCAGAAACAAAAAGCATTTCAAGCGAAACAACACTTGATGAAAATTTACATAATTTCAAAGAATTAAAAGATGTTCTTCATCCAATTTGTGAAAAAATATCAACCCGCATGAAAAAAGCAAATCTGGTCGGATGGACCGTGACCTTGAAAGTCAAAACCACCGGGTTTCGCAATATCACCCGATCCAAACAACTGCCACACCCCACCCAATCGGCAGAAGCTTTGTTTGACTGTTCCATCGCCTTGCTGGAACCCTTGTGTGATGGGCGCAGTTATCGCCTTATTGGCACAGGGTTTTCCATGTTGGAAGATGCCGACAAAGTCACGCCGGAAGAACCAGACCTCTTTAACCTTGCTGAACAACAAAAAGATCAACGTTCACAAAAAGCGCTTGAAGAAATCCGCAAAAAATATGGCGGCAAAGCGATTGTTAAAGGTCGGTTACTCTAAGGGCAGAACCTATTATTTTTTGCAAACAGGTTCATCCGCATAAGAAAAGTCAACCAGTTGGCCTTCAAGGACAAAATCACTAAAATCCTGCAACAATCTGGTCGAAACCCCATCCTGTCGATAGCGTGCGCCCATTTCCATTTGCGGTGTGCTTTCTTGTGATCCGGGCTGAAAAAAGGCCAAGTTCATATCCCATGTCGCAATATTGGATAAACTTACATCTTTAACTGCTGTCAGTTTCTTGCCTTTAAAAGCCGTCATAAATGTATTCACTTCAAAATTCAAATCTTGACCGCTACCATCGAAATAACTGGCATTAAATAAATTTTCGCCTTTTTGCGCCAACTCAATAGATTTAATCAAATGGGCAGTGGGAAAGTAAGTGGCTTTAGGTAATGTTTCTTTTTTTCCCACTGGCTTACTGTAGGTAACGATGGTCGCATCTTTTTCATGAACGGCTTCACCAACATATTCTTCTGCATCTACGCCATTATGCTTGGTGCGACTTCTAAAACGCAGTTTAGAGCCATCCTTGGCTTCCCAACTGGTATAACTCCAGATCATTTGGACCTGTTCATCATTGCCGTAATCCATGTTCATAACTGTGTGGTGCTCCACCGTCCAGCCATCACACGTCTGACGAAACTTATAGCGCAACATCCCATCGGCACGTTCAACCGGTGACCAATTTTGTGTGTAGTTTATAATTTGCTTCATCACATACGTCGCGTCATGAGAACGAAGTTCTTGTGCCCTTGCCGAAAGGCAAACCCCAAAAGACAAAAGCACGGCATAAATAAATCGGACTGCATACATCATTTGGAAACTATAGACACAATAGGTCGTTTTTGCCTAGAGGGGTAATTTTTGCCTAGTGCATTTTACTTAAAAGCTTTGAAAACGACCAAAACCCAACCCGAAATTTTGGCACGCAGATTGCGGTATATATAAAAACAATCGGCAACAAGATCGATGAACTAGAAAAAATGACTACGGACCGGCAACCGAGGATTTTTTTGGTATTTAAACGATAAGCGGAGACCCGCACATGTTTGATAATGGTAAACAGACCGAAAGCAAAGTCAGCCAACTTGTTGGCGGCATCTGCAGACTTGCAGGATGTTTGGAAGGTCGCGCAAATGCATCGGATAGGGAAAATGCCCTGCACGATACGCTTAAGCTCGCCTATCAACTGGAAGAACTGATCAATCAGAAGAATGAACAGATCGCCTACCTCGACAGGCTTGCCATGACAGACAGTTTAACAGGTATTTTAAACCGTCGCGGCTTTCAGGTCGAACTCCAGCGCGTCTTGGCTTCTGCCCTGCGTTTTCAAGAAACCGGTGTACTGGCTTATGTTGATCTAGATGGGTTTAAAGCGATCAATGACAATTTTGGTCACGCCTGTGGAGATGAAGTCCTCTGCCATGTTTCCCGTGTCCTGGAACGAATGACACGCGGCACAGACTATGTCGCACGTTTAGGCGGGGACGAGTTTGCCATTTTATTGGTGCGTAGCGGATGGGATGATGGACAAAACAGAATAGAAAAAATCGCAAACGAACTGAACACAACCACTTTGCGATGGAAAGAACATATTATCCCCATTCAAGCCAGTATCGGATTGCAGTTTTACAACAACAAAAGTTTAACCCACGACCTTATGCATGCAGCAGATGAGGCCATGTATTCGATAAAAAAAATCAAGAATAGTCAGCAGGATCAATGTACACTCAGCGCGGCGGAATAACGCCATCGACAGAAAGATATTTTAATGTAAGGGGTTTGTATCATGCTTATTGATACAGGCCTTTCGCACATTCTGTTGAACGAGCAGGAAAACCTCTCGCGCCAAAACCCTTACGTCCAAATCAATACCCCCAACGCCCCTCCATCAAGCCTAAACGACCCGCAAGGTGTTGAACCTGTGCAACGCAGTGCACCGCGCGACATCGTTCAGTTTCAAGGCATCGAGATTGATTTGGATGATCTGGACGCGCTGAATGCAGCCGAAAATGATGAATCTGGCGAAGGCGATGATAACAGTTTTGACATCCGCAACCTCACCCCGCGCGAGATGGCAGATATGAGTCTGGATCTTTATATTGATGGTTCTTTATCTTATGATGAATACTCCATGCTGGCTTTTCAAGTTGAACTCCATCCCGACTTTGAAGATACCATCGGTGCCTTAACAGGGGAACGCGCCGACCCAGACCGTCCGCGTGATTTTATTGTTGAATGGGAAGACCGCTACAACTTTGAACAACGCTACCCTTCCGGCAACACCAAAACGCTCAAACAAATCGACCGGATTTTAAACGTCCTGCATAATCTTGAGGCGCCCCTAGATTTTGTGGTTTAAACCTGTTGTCATATTCCTGTCGGGTTCCTGTCGTGGTCATGACTTGTCCTCTTATCTAAAAAAAACCTATAGTGTTTTTATAGGAGAAGAGAATGTCAGACTTAGTCAAATCCTTGCGCCGTGAAAAAGGTTGGACCCAAGAACAACTTGCCGACATATCTGGATTGAGCGTACGTACAATTCAACGCATTGAAAAAGGTGACCCCTGCGCCTTGGACACAGCGCAAGCTTTAGCCGCCGCATTTGACACAAAAGCAGATATCTTCCTTTCACCCGTATCACAGACCACAGAAAACGATGAAGATATCCTGACCCAACTTCAAAAGCTGAATGAACAACGCCAGCTGCGCCGTCGCTTTAAATTCATACGTCATTGCATTACCTACATCATTATAAATGCATTTTTAGCCACCCTAAACCTTATTCAGTCGCCGGAGAATATATGGTTTATATATCCCTTATTCGGTTGGGGCTTGGGACTTGCGTTACATGGGGTAAAAGCTTTTATTTGGAATTGGGAAGATCGTATCTGTGCCTACATGCAGAAAAAATAAAATCGCCCCCTTCCGCATGGACGAAACCTTAGCAATATAAAAGAGACAGAAGTTTTCTTTTATTTTTTCTGTTTTATGTTAACTTGTCCGCCCTCTTAGAACCGAAAACTACGCATAAGGCAGATAGCCCCATGGTCGACATTAAAGATCCTGAAAACACCCTCTTTCTGGACCTCAAAGATGGTCGTGTGACCATCGAACTCCGCCCCGATCTTGCCCCAAAACACTGTGCCCGCATTAAAGAGCTGGCACGTGAGGGATTTTACGACGGTATTGTTTTTCACCGCGTCATCGACGGTTTTATGGCCCAAACGGGGGACCCAACCGGTACAGGTTTTGGCGGTTCAGGCCAAAACATTGAAGCTGAATTTTCTGATGAAGAACACATTGAAGGCTCTTGTTCAATGGCACGATCAGCCGATCCTGACAGTGGCGACAGCCAGTTCTTTTTGTGCTTTGACCGCGCACCACATCTGGACACGCAATATACTTTCTGGGGACAGATCATCGACGGTATGGAACATGTCCATGCTATTAAAAAAGGCAGCCCGTTTGACAATGGATCGGTTACAGACCCGGACAGCATTATCAAAATGAGTGTTGCAGCAGACGTTTAAAAAAGGATTTTATTGATGAAACGCTTTTTGCTTTCACTGCTTGTGATCATGGGCTTGTCCTGTGCAGTCCATGCCCAAGGTATGGATAAAGAAAATACACTTTACATGGACTTGAAAAATGGTCGTGTTGTCATTCAAATGCGTCCAGACCTTGCCCCCAAACACGTCCAACGCATCAAAGAACTGACCCGTGCGGGTTTTTATGACGGCATTGTCTTTCACCGTGTGATCCGTGGTTTTATGGCACAAACAGGCGACCCGACCGGCACTGGTATGGGCGGCAGTGATAAGCCTGATCTTCCTGCAGAGTTTTCAAACGCTTTACATGAACGCGGCACCGTTTCCATGGCACGTGCCAGCAATCCCAATAGCGCCAACAGCCAGTTTTTCATCTGCTTTAAAAAAGCCGCCAGTCTGGATGGACAATATACCGTCTGGGGACAAGTGGTTGAAGGTATGGAATTTGTAGATCGCATCAAAAAAGGCAGCAGCTTTAACAACGGGAAAGTCACCAACCCAGATAAAATCATCAAAATGCAAGTCGCTGCAGACGTACAATAAAGCACAATCCCAAATCCCCGACTTGTTCGGGGATTTTTTTGCTTATTTGAAGACCTTTATAAAAATACGTAGCTAGAAATTCTAACACCTCTTTTCTTCTGCCCAACAATGACCACATTTAAAAGCGATACAGCTAGAAAATACACCTTCATTGCGTTGAGAAAATATTATGAGCGTTTCCATTGCCGAAAAATCCGAGAAATACGATCTGCGTGTACCGCGTTACACCAGCTATCCAACCGCCCCGCATTTCTTGGCGACGGACACCGATGCTGACTACAGAAAATGGCTGTCAAATCTAGACCCAAAAGTCGGTGTCTCTCTTTATATCCATATTCCGTTTTGTGATTCCATGTGTTCGTTTTGCGGCTGCTATACCAAAATCGTCAAACGTTATGACCCGGTGTCTGAATATCTGGATTATGTCCTTAAAGAAATTGACCTTTTAGCAGAAGCATTACCGACACGCATGACGGCAAAACACGTCCATTGGGGCGGTGGGTCACCAACCATGCTCAAGGCAGAAGACTGGGTGACCATTATCGAAAAGCTGAAAAGTGTTTTTGACATTGATGAAAAATCCGAACTGGCTGTTGAACTGGACCCGCGCACCGCGACAGAAGATTATGTCAAAGCGATCTCGGAAGCCGGTATCAACCGTGCCTCCATCGGTGTGCAGGATTTCCATGAAGAAGTACAGGTTGCAATCAACCGCATTCAACCTTTCGACGTTACCCAACGCGTTGTCGGCTGGTTGAACAAATATGGCATTACCTCGATCAACCTTGACCTCTTATATGGTCTGCCCTTCCAAACGACAGAACGTGTCTTGGATATGGTTGATAAAGCTGTCAGCCTGAACCCCAAACGCTTTGCTGTGTTTGGCTATGCCCATGTGCCGTGGATGAAATCACATATGAAACTCATCCCCGAAGAGGCCCTGCCTGATGCAATGGAACGTTGGGAACAAATGGACGCTGCTGCCAATCGCCTAGAAGAACACGGCTTTGTCAAAATCGGCCTAGACCATTATGCCCGCCCGGATGATGAAATGACCACCGCCATGCGGGAAGAACGCCTGCACCGTAATTTCCAAGGCTACACCGTTGATAACAATCCGGTCATGTTGCCTTTGGGCGCCTCCAGCATTGGTCAAACACCCGAAGGTTATGTGGCAAACGTCCAACCTTTGCATGACTATAAACGCATGATTGACGATGGCATTCTTCCCATCGGACGCACACGCGGCTTAACACAAGAAGACATCTTGCGCCGTGCGGTCATTGAACAGATCATGTGTAATATGAAAGTCGACTTGCGCGCGCTCTGTCGTGAATACGGCGTTTCTGAAGATCATTTCAGCGCGGAAGAAGAAAAACTGCAACCGCTTGTCGAAGATGACATCTGTACTTTGGAAAACGGCGTCCTCACCTTACCTGAAGAAGGCCGTCCGTTGATGCGTATGGTTGCTGCAACCTTTGACACCTACTTGCAGGAAGGTCAGAAAAAACATTCCCGCGCGGTGTGATCTATTCGTCTGTTTCAGGTGAGTCCGCAAAAGCCCCAAAGGTAAAATCAAATCCCTCTTCCTTGGGGTGATCCAAAACAAACTGACGTTGCTTTTTCAGCATTTCCAATTCTTCATGAAAAAGCATCGCGCCTTCATGCAAGGGGGTTACCACCCCGTCAAAAGACGTGGCATATGTCACATCCCGCGCCACATCGTTTGACTGTTCAAATTTCTTTCGGGTGTTTTGATGCCATAAGGCCCGCAAGAGCTGATAGGCCAAACGTTCTTTCATCTTGGTTGTTGTCACCCAAATGGTGGGAATGGACAGGGTCGCAATTTCATCAAGCCCTTCATAAGTGTCGGCAGGAACAATGCTGCGTCTGAAAAATGAATATTGATCCTGCAGCTGTTTTGCAGTTGCCCCGTCAATCGGCAAAATCTCAATCACTTTTTCCTCTGACAAAGATGCGATGATCTGCGAGGGATGTCCTGTTACCAGAAAGAAGGCATCAATGCGTGACTCTTTCAATTGACGCGCAGCTTCAAGGGGCGGCAGTTGATAAATATCATCTGGGTTAAGTGTGATCCCAAACGTATCCAAAATCAGGCGACTTTGCACATAGCTATCTGAATCTTTGACACCGATAGAAACCCGCTTGCCTTTTAAATCCTTAAGTGATTTGATATGCGACCATTTATTAACGATCAAATGGACAGATTCACGATAAAGGCTAGACAACACCCGCAAATCTTTTTGGGGTTCTTCACCTGCAAAAAAACCTTTTCCTTCATAGGCCCAATACAGAATATCGGCCTGAACGAAAGCAGAATCGAGCTCCCCTGTCATTAAAGCATGAAGGTTACTCACGGACCCGCTGGTGGATTGTGCAACAGCAACCAACCCCGGCACGCCGCAATTTGTTGTCACACGGCATGTCGGCATCCCCGGTGGGTGGCTGATCGCATTGGAAAGATAGGCCCCCATTGAATTATAGACACCATCCAGCCCCCCCGTTCCAATCCTGAAAAACGTCAACTCTTTATCGTCCTTCGCCTGTAAAGACGAAAGGGACAACAAGAAAGCAACAATAAAACAGGTCAGAAACCGTACAGACATTTTACGCATCTTCAATCAAAGGAGAGTTACAGCAAACGAAAGTTTAGCATACCAATGTTAAACTTTTAGGAAGGCCCGGCCTTCTGGCGCGCTTCATAATCTCATTTAAGGATCATGTCACGCGCTTTTAAGATCATATCAAATAAATAAGCCGTTTCGGCGTTCCCGCTTTTATCGGGGTGCAGCACTTTCATCAAGGCTTTGGCGCGGCCTTCTGCTTTTGAAGATTGTTCAGGTGTCAATCCCAACATGTAATGCGGGTCACTGGGGACCAACACAATATTTTTTTCCTGCTCAAGAGCCAACCTGTCTTGCAATTCTTCCAAACGCATTTGCTGGTCTAACAAATCATCTTTCATGCCTTTGAGTTGACTTTTCAGACGCGCAATTTCTTTGTCTTTTTCTGAGAGTTCTTTTTTTGCAAAACTGCCCAAACGCGCACGCAGCATCTTTTTTTCCTGCACCCGATGATAATGGTCCTGAATACAGGCATAACAAAACAAACCATCACGCCACCGTCGCGTTTCACTTTCAGCGCTATCTATAAAATATTTGTCGTTCCAGAAAATATCCAGGGCGCTGAAAAACTCTGCCATTGATCCGGCTTCAACAGACAATAAATCTTTGTGACTTTGATAATTAACCGACAGCACCTTCACCAAAAACTTATGAACCTCCGGCCCACTTAGAAAGCGGATATAAGGCGTGCTTTTATATTCATCCCAATAGTCATCACTGAAAAATTTATTTTCTGCCAGAAAGGCTTTCTTCGCTTTCAGACATTTTTCCTGTAAGGCGGGCGCTAAAATCGCTTCAAATTCTGCCGAGGTGACAAACTGTAGATAGAGCGAAAACGGCAGCTCAATCGTCAGCGCCTTCTTTTTTTGATGATCAATAGATAAAGGCAGACGGATTATTTTCATTGCTCAAGAAGGGCCGTGGTGATTTTTTCCGCCAATTGAGCGATTTCTTCCATATCACCGGGGATGTATTCACGGTTCATCTTTAAATCATCCCCGCTTTGACGGGGCATCACATGGACATGAACGTGAAAGACCGATTGCCCCGCCCCGGTCCCATTGGCTTGCATGATATTGATTCCATCAGGGGCCAAAACCTGCTGCACCGCCTTGGCCACTTTTTGCGCATTTACCATACAGGCAGCCCAATCATCAGGAGCAATTTCAAAGATATTAGAGGCATGGGCCTTGGGCACCACAAGAATATGCCCCGGATTGACCGGGTTGATATCCATAAAGGCGATTGTCTTGTCGTCTTCAAAAACCTTGAAGCTGGGAATGTCCCCATTAATGATTTTACAAAAAATACAATCGTGTGCTGCCGTCATAAACATGCGTCCTTCTTTTTATCCCCAATAGGATGTATACATTTCTTTACAACTGCGTCACAAAAAATTAATTCGCATGCGCAGCATTTGTCTGGAAAACCCAACCAGACATAGACTATAATCTGCCGAAATGTATAAATACACCATCAAATCAATCATAAAGAGGTTAAACCATGACTGTCTATAATGCGCCCATCACGGAAATGGAATTTCTGATCAAGGACGTTTTCGATTTGGAAACAATCACGGCGCTACCGGGTTATGAAGAAGCAACCCCTGACATGGTTGATGCGATCTTGGAAGAAGCTGGCAAATTGGGCCGCGATGTTATCGCCCCGCTGGCCCGCACCTCTGATGTAGAAAACCCCGTCTGGAAAGACAACACCGTCACCACCGCCCCCGGCTTTAAAGAAGCCTACGCGCAATTTGTTGAAGGCGGCTGGCAAGGTATCGGTTGTGACCCGGAATTTGGCGGTATGGGCCTGCCTTTTGTCCTGTCCAACGCGGTTAGTGAAATCTGGAATTCCTCTTCCATCGCCTTTGGCCTGTGCCCGATGTTGACAGGCGGTGCCATTGACGCGATTGAAAGCCACGCTTCAGAAGAACAAAAAGCCATCTTCCTTGAAAAAATGACTTCGGGGGAATGGTCCGGCACCATGAA
>JABXIC010000222.1 GCA_013373265.1 Methylocystaceae bacterium
GATACAGCCAATGCGACAGCTACGCTTAATATTGCCGCTGACGATGATGCCCCCACTGTAAGTGGCCCGATCACATTGAACGCGGGAACAGAAGACACAACTTTTTACATTGCCAAAGAAGACCTGCTGGCAAATGCACACGATATTGACAGCGCATCGTTATATGTGATTGCGAACAGCCTGACTGCTTCTTCAGGTTCACTGAGCGCTGTATATGATGATCATTTTAGTCTGACGGGCTGGAACTTTACACCTGCACAAGACAGTACAGAAACGGTTACTTTCAGTTATAACATTGGCGATGGCACTTCAACGGTTACAACAAGCGCAACAGCCATCATAAATGCTGTAGACGACACCCCTGTTGTCAGTGCCCCTGTCACATTAAACGCAGGGACAGAAGATGCATCTTTTGTTGTGACTAAGACACAATTACTGGCTAATGCCGATGATGTGGATAGCGACACATTAACGATTGGAAATCTCACGGCCTCCTCAGGCACTTTAACTCCCTTAAAAGATGGGACGGGCTGGACCTTTACGCCTACCCCTAACAGCACTGAAACCGTGACATTTTCTTACAGCATCAGTGATGGAAACACATCGGTTTCAACAACGGCAACGGCAACAATTACTGCCGTCAATGATGCCCCAACCGTGAGTGCACCAGTTATCCTAGATGCCGAAACACAAGATACATCTTTTTTTGTCTCAACGGCCCAATTGCTCGCAAATGCAAGTGATATAGAAGGTGACAACCTTGCCGTGGTAGTGGATAGCCTAACACTTTCTTCCGGCACCTTTACAGCGCAACATGACGACAATTTTAAGCTGACAGGCTGGAACATTACTCCGGCACAAAACTCAACAGAAACAATTACTTTCAGCTATAATATTACAGACGGGAATGACACAGTTGCGACAACAGCTACTGTCCAAATTAATGACTTGGATAATAGCCTCTCTAACGACACAGCAACCTTAACAGAAGATGGCAGCGCTACAATTTCTGTTCTCGCAAATGACACGATCCGTGATGGAGCAACGCTTTCGGTCGGTGCAGCCTCTCACGGTAGCGTCATCGTCAATGATGACAACACCCTCACCTACACCGCAACGCGGGATTATAGTGGAACGGACTCCTTCTCGTATATTGTCACAGATGATGATGGCGAAACGCAAACAGCAATCGTTAACTTGACCATCAATGCCGATGCCGATGCACCAAACTTAGGACTATCTTTAGGTGCTGGCAGTGCAATTGAAGTTGCTGGTGGTGAAACAACCAAAGTGACCATCAACAATGATGAAGTCACAACAACCGGAAAGGGATATACGGTTACGGCCATCCTCAAACAAGGGGACACACCGAGCGTAGAAAATGTTGCAATTCAAAATAATGCGAACGTCGGACCGATTGGTTTTGGTGTCAGTGGCGCACGCTCTGGCGACATTTCCGAAATTGGGAACAATGGACAGTTCCAAGAATCACTGTTTGTTGATTTCGACAATAATGTATCCTCAGTTGATGTTCAATTTGCTTGGTTGGCAGGCCAAACACAAAGTCATAGTGCTGAAACCGCTGCTTATGAGTTTTTCTTAAACGGTGTTTCTGTTGGCTCAGGTACCTTTGACGGCATTACCGATCAGGTTGAAAATGCTGTTTCACTATCTCCCAATAGCGGCAGCGTTTTTGATCAAATCGTCTTTACTGCGCCTTCAACCGATGATGACTACCTCATTCACTCCCTTTCCTTTGATACACCGTCATCCACTTCATCTTATGTTGATATCCCGGTTTATCTCACGGCTTCTGAAGCCGACAGCGATGGATCAGAAACATTGTCCACCATCACCCTTTCGGGCATTCCTGATGGTGCCACGCTTTATGTGGACGACCAAGCCGTATCCGTTAGCGACCATTCAGCATCCCTTGCCAATGATAATCTGGATAATGTAAAAATTCGTGTCAGTGCCGATCAGGATAATTTTGACCTCAGTGCATCTATTACCTCAACCGATGGCAATGATACAGAAACCACCACACAAAGCGTCAATGTGCCTGACTACACCTTCAACAGTGATGGTAATGATGTAATCGCCATCCAATCGGGTGACGTCACGATTAATGGCGGCAGTGGTAACGACACGTTGCAATTTGAAGCTGGATTCGACCCCAACTTTACCACGGATCACCTCACCCTGACATCTATCGAGAAATTTGATTTCTTAACTGATGAAACAGCCAACAGTCTAACCATCGGCGCAACAAACATCACTAGCATGAACAGTGATAATAGTTTGATTATACAAGGAAATTTATCAGATTCTGTTACTTTCTCTGACGGGCAAGACAGTTGGACACAAGGCGCAACAGATGATCAAGGGTACACCACTTATGACCACAACACGAGCGATGCGTCTGTACATATCAGCTCAACCGTTGCGGTAACAGGCTTTTAATTTCACTTTTTTGACAACAATGTTGCTTGGATCGATAAAGGCTTATAAGCTCTTATCAACCAAATCATATCGTCTGTCGAAAAGTGGGCAAGATGTCCGATAAAAAAACAACAGCCCTAGATACAAAAATGATCATCAACGCCCTTGATCACCTTGATCAAGGCATAACTATTTTTGATTGCAACTTTAAGCTCAAATTGTTTAACCATTCTTTCGAAAAAATGTTCGACTATCCCGAAGGTTTTCTTCACATCGGGATGAATTTTGAAGAAATTTTGCGTTGGAACATTCAACAAGGCGAGTATGGTCCCGGTGACCCTGAACAACAGTTTCAGGAAAGAATGGAAGAACTTCATAAATTCAGCCCTCATGAATTAATCCGCACACGTCCAAACGGGACTGTTTTAAAGGTAATCGGGCATCCCTTGCATGAAGGTGGTTTTGTCACCACTTATGAAGATATCACAAAACCACATGTCGCCAGCAAATTGCTGGAAGATCGTGAAGAACAATTTCGCACCTATCTAGAAGCCAGCCCTTTAGGGGCAATGCTGGTCGAACAGGATGGTGCACTAAGGTATATAAATACCAGAATGTTACAAATTTTAGGGTATGACGAAAGCGATCTCCCCCATCTCAATACAAAGGATTTTTACTATAACGAGACTGATCGCGAAAACTTTCTGCAAACAATTCACAATAAACCAACGGCATCGACAATTCATGTCTTAGGTAAAAAGAAAGATGGTAGCGCCATTCCCCTGCTTGTCACCGCACAGTTGATGACCATAAAAAATGTCGAACGTATTTTTAGCTGGGTTAATGATCTCACAGAGCTTCAAAAAGCAGAAGAAACAATTGAACAACTCAGTGCCCATAATGACATGATACTGGCCGCCGCTGGTGCGGGGATTTTTGGATTAGACACCAAGGATAACATTCAGTTTATCAATCCCGCTGCAGCCACACTTCTGGGCTATCACCCTGACGAATTACGTGGCAAAAAAATAAGCGTCATCTTACACAATAAAGACAATGTCACAGATATCACACGTACAGGCGTACAAAGTGGTGAAACGGAAATGGCGAAAAAGTCAGGCAATACCTTCCCTGCGAAGTTTACCGTTTCTCAATTGCAAAACGGAGATGAAGTATCCGGCAAGGTCATTGTATTTGACGATATCTCTGAGCGCGTTGCTGCAGAACAAGTCTTACGCCAAGCCATGAAAGATATTGAAGACAGCAGTCGGGCAAAGTCTCATTTTATATCAACCATGAGCCATGAATTGCGCACGCCTTTAAACGCTATTTTAGGGTTTGCCCAAATCCTCAATAGCAATCCACAAAAAAACCTAAATGAACAACAACTCAATTTCATCAATCACATGTTTAAGGCTGGTGAACATTTGTTGAAATTAATCAATGAAGCCATTGATATTTCCTCGATTGAATACGGACAAATCAGTCTGTCCAAACAATCCATCAATCTTAATGAAATCATTGCCGACTGCATCCATCTTTGCAAAGATTTAGCACAAGAAAAAAACGTAACTGTTTCAACAGGATCAGTGCAGGAAGAACACCCGCTTGTCATCGCTGATTACGCGCGATTACAACAAATAATAATGCACTTACTGACGAACGCCATAAAATTCAACAAGGAAAATGGAAGCGTCACTGTCTATTGTGAAAAAACAAGACGCGATACATATAAAGTCACCGTTAGAGATACAGGCCGTGGCATTCCCAGCAACAACCAAAGCAATATTTTTGAACCCTTTAACCGACTCAATGCCCATAGTGAAGGCATTGAGGGTACGGGTTTAGGCCTGACTTTAAGTAAACACTTAACCAATTTAATGGGGGGTGAAATTGGATATTTAACCAAAGAAGACATCGGCAGTGACTTTTGGATTGAATTTCCGTGTGCCCAATTAGACAGCCCCATTCTTGTGAAATAAAAATGAAATAAGAGCAGTTGATTAACGCTATTTGTCAAAATTGTCACATTTCCACGAAAGATTTTTGTTACAGTTATGCTTCTATGCTAGAACTGTAAAAAGATTGGGATAATACGGCGCCAGGGAGAGCCGGAATGGCTGTAGATTTAAAATTACTAAAAGAATCAAAAATACTCGTCGTAGATGATAACCCGTCAAACGTCTTACTCTTAGAAGCTCTTTTACAACAAGAAGACTATCAAAATGTAACGAGTACGACAGATCCGACGCAAGTCAGAGAATTGCACAATAAAAACGATTACGACTTAATTTTATTAGATATCCAGATGCCCAAGCTCAATGGGTTTCAGGTTATGGAGCAATTAAAAGAAAAACATGGTGATGATGATTA
>JABXIC010000293.1 GCA_013373265.1 Methylocystaceae bacterium
ATTGGATGTGAATCAAATTGTGCCCTTTACACTGCTGTTGCCTGTGGTTGGAGTCAGTGCTGGCGTTTTGATCTTAGGGGAAGAACTGACAGTCTTTAAAGTTATGGGCGGACTTCTGACCATGAGTGGAGTTGCCATTATACAACTCAGGCAAGCCAAAAAGAATACGGAGCCACAAGATTAAAATGAATGCGGTTTTAGAAAATGAAGTCCTGCTGCGTTTGTCTGTTTTTGGAGGGCTATTTTTTTTAATGGCCGTGTTAGAAACACTGGCACCGCGTCGTGCAAGACGTTTCCCCCGTGGGCAAAGATGGTTGTCTAATCTCGGGGTTATGGTCCTTGGCGCATTGCTTGCCCGTCTTATATTGCCATGGGTGCCTGTAAGCGTGGCTTACTATGCACAAAGCAATGGCATAGGGCTGATGTCACAATTTTCCATACCGGAGTTTTATGGCCTTGTAGCAGGTGTTTTGGCATTGGACTTTTTGATTTATGTGCAACATGTTGTCTTGCATAAAGTCCCTTTATTATGGCGTCTACATCGTTTGCATCATGCAGACCTTGATTATGATGTGACAACGGGTGTGCGATTTCACCCTTTGGAAATACTCCTTTCTTTACTTTATAAAATGGTTTTGATTCTTGCCTTGGGCATTGACCCGGTTGCCGTCATTATTTTTGAAGTAATTTTGAACGGTATGGCCATGTTTAATCATGCCAACTTTAATCTGCCATTAGGATTAGATAAAGTTTTACGTCTTGTCTTTGTGACACCGGATGTGCATCGCGTTCATCATTCTTCGATCATGCAAGAAACGAATAGTAATTATGGCTTTAATATCTGTTTGTGGGATCGCATTTTTGGAACATATGTAGCCCAGCCCAGAGACGGGCACGAAAATATGGAAATCGGGCTGGCTTATTTTCGTGAACCGAGCCAGTTGACCTTGGGGCAAATGCTAATTCAACCTTTTAAAAATCTGAAGAAAAATTCATGATCATTATATTTACAGATTTTGGTGTGAATGGCCCTTACATGGGGCAAATGAAAGCATCGATCTTAAATGTTTCAACGACTTCTAAGATCGTTGATTTAATGTGTGATGCGCCAACATTTAATGTGCGTGCCAGCAGCGTGCTTTTAGCGGCTTTAAGGGAGCATATGCCATCGCAGTCTTGTGTGTATTTATGTGTTGTTGATCCCGGTGTGGGCAGCCCTAGAAAGCCGATCTGCTTAAACTGTGATGGGGTTTGGTTTGTTGGGCCTGATAACGGTCTTTTTCAAAAGGTGATTGAAGGGTGCAATCATGTAGAAGCCTTTGAAATTTTGTGGAAACCATCGCATTTGTCCCATACTTTTCATGGACGCGACCTGTTTGCCCCTGTTGCTGCAATGTTGGATGCCGGTATTGCCTTTGATAAAAAGACCATTCCTGTCGCTAGTCTGCAAAATTGCGTTGAAAAAGACAGAAATGATACTGATATCATTTATATAGATGATTACGGTAACTGCTGGACATCATTAACTTCCAATATGATGGACCCGGGAGGTAACTTGAAGGTGGGTAACATCACGATCAATCATGCGTCATATTTTAGTGATGTTAAAGTCGGTGAAGCATTTTGGTATGTAAATTCTTCTGGTTTGATTGAAATTTCAGTCAATCAGGGGAATGCTAAATTGAAATTTGATTTAAAAATCGGGGATCATATAGAAAAACTGTAAGATATTGGACGCAAACTAGAAAAGACCTTGTTTGATGAATTCAAATCTGTAGTAATAAGAATAATGTGCATGTTTATCTAAACAAACAAGAGCATTTACCGGAGTAAAATATGGGTTTTGCTGTTAAATTTTGGGGTGTTCGCGGGTCTATTGCCTGTCCATCCCCACAGCATGTAGGATATGGTGGAAACACCAGTTGCATCGAAGTTAAGGCGGGTGATTATCGCTTTATTCTTGATGCGGGCACGGGAATTCGCAATCTCGGGCAGGATTTATTGAAATCCGGCTATAAAAATTCGCACCTTCTCCTAACCCATACCCATTGGGACCATATCAATGGTTTTCCTTTTTTTGCACCTGCTTATGTGCCTGGGAATAGCTTTCATGTCATGGCCGGGCATCTTATGGATGTTGGGGGGATCCGTCAGGTTTTAGCCAGTCAGATGGCAAATCCGACCTTTCCTGTGCCGCTTGAAGTGATGCAAGCCAATTTAACTTTTGAAGATTTTCGCGCAGGGGATCAATTCTCTTTTCACGATGGTATTTTAGTCAAAACAGCGCCTCTTAATCACCCTAATGGAGCAACAGGCTATCGAATTGAATATGATGGCAAAGCTGTTTGCTATGTTACGGATACAGAACATGTCATTGGTCAGCCTGATCAAAATGTCTTGGGCTTGATTGATGGGGCTGACCTTGTCATTTATGATACGACATATGATGACGATGAATTTGAAGCCAAGATAGGGTGGGGCCATTCAACATGGCAAGAAGCCATCCGATTGTGTAAAGTGGCAAATGTTAAAAGATTAGCTCTTTTTCATCATGATCCGGAACGTACAGATGACAAAATGGATGCGATTGAAAAGCTGGCACAAGCACAGTGGTCTGATTGCTTTGCAGCCAAAGAGCTTACTCAGATCGAAATTTAAAATACGTCTTTATTGTTGCGGTTGATTTGCCGGGGGTGCATTTTGTGGTGCAGCGGCAGGGGCATCACCTGTTGCCTGCTCTGTTTCTCGTGCAATAGACGTGACAGGGACGTATTTGGGTGGTGAATATTCAAACGGCTGTTGATGAATACGCAAGACGACACGACGGTTTTGCGCTTTATTTTCAGGAATCGGTGTTCCATCTTCAGCCCGATTGGGCACTTTGGGACGTGTTGCAGCATAAGATAAGACGCGCATACGCTTGATATCAGTACCGTTTTCATTCATGAGACGTAAAACAGATGCGGCGCGTGCTGCCCCCAGTTCCCAGTTGGATGGAAACTGTACAGTACTGATTGGATCATCATCTGTATGGCCTTCAATATCCATGTTAAAAATTTGGTATTGTGGGCTGTTTACGAGTTCGGCAACGGAAGCAATGATAGGGTAGGCGGCATCAATAATAGTTGCGGTGCCGGGTAAAAAGAAGGTGGAACTGTCAAATTCAAGGACAATGCCGCTGTCATCAACACCCAGTTTTAAAACTTTACCGTCTGTGGTTTCTGCAACAATATTGGCCGCTTCATTTTTTAATTCATTTAAAGGTGTTTTATATTCTTTTTTATTCACCTTTTTATTAATGCCCTCAGCCACTTCTTCATAAGCGGCTAAGTCAACTTTAGACACAGCAACAAGCAACACAAAGAATGCCATCAGCAAAGTGATGGCATCTGCGTATGTCGCAAGCCAAGACTCGTCTTCTGGTTCTTCTTTGGGTGCAGGAGGGGGCATTGTTTCGCTCTTACCTAAATTGAATTATTTACGTTTCATCATTTTATCAAGATTGTAGTGAATAGCTGGATCAAGGAAGCTGTTCATGCGGTCTTGAATGTAGCGCGGACTTTTACGGTCAGCCAAAAGACATAGGCCTTCTGCAACGAGATAATTTCTAAAACGAACAATTTCTTCACGTTGCTGGATTTTATTGGCAGCCGGTAAAAAGATCATACGGGCAAAAATAACACCGTAGAGCGTTGTCAAAAGGGCGACAGCAAGACCGGCCCCAAGTTGGCTCGGGTCACCGCCCATACCATCCAACATAATGATCAACCCGACAAGAGTCCCGATCATTCCGAAGGCTGGAAGCCCTGCAGCAATGGCACGTAGGATATTGACCTGAATGGTGTTACGCACAAATGTCGTTTCGATTGTATTGGTCATGATTTCACGCACTTCTTGACCTGTATAGCCACTGATCACCATTTCAATGCCAAAACCGAGAAAGCGGTCTGCTTTTGCCGCTTTCTTTGATTCAGCTTCAAGGGCAGGGATGCCGTTTTTTTGAACAGTGTAGCCCCATTTGATGATGCGACCGACTTCTGCCGTTAAAATGTTACGGGCAACTTTAGGCGCAAACACCAAGCGACCAATGAGTTTTAAGGAAAGGAAAACATAACGCGGTTCATACGAAACAAAGGTCGCGGCAAATGTGCCGCCGATCACCATGACGAAACTTGGCAAATCCAAGAACATCATGAAATTGTCCGTACTCAATAGAATAGCGCCTACAAATAGACCTATTCCCAATAAAATCCCAACGATCGTTGCAAACGACATTTCTTCGCCTCTGCCTCAATTAAATACGTGGCTTTTAGTTTCTACAATCAGCCTGAGCGAATTATATTAAGCCATTAGATCTGATTATGCATGTAAAAAACTAACAAAATGATAATGATTTATCTTATTATCTTTCTCTAAAGGCCTCATGTTTCATTTTTAACACGGGTTTTATCAAATATTCGATGACAGATCTTTCACCTGTATGGATGTCAACAGTGGCTTCCATACCCGGTGTGATTTCGTATAATCCCGGTTTATCACCCAGATATGTTTTTTCTGTTTGAACGATTACACGGAAATAAGTTTCGCCTTCCGGGGATGTTGTTGAATCAGGTGCAACATTAATAACCTTACCATCTAAACTGCCATAACGAACAAAGTCATAGGTATTGATTTTAACGACCGCATCTTGGTTTTCTTCAACATAGCCTCTATCAATAGGGTTTAAGCGCGCTTCAATGACAAGATTTTCCCCGATTGGTACGATTTCCATAATGGGTTCACCCCCGGTGACAACACCACCTATTGTATTGTAGGTCATGTTTTTAACCACACCATCAATTGGGCTTTTAATCAGGGCGCGAATGCCTTGATCTGTGGCTTTGGATAAAAGCTCTTGGGTTTGGGCGATGGATTGTTCAACAGTACCCAGCTCTTCAAGGGCTTCACGCTGGAAGGCCGTTTTTTCTTCACCAATTTTACTGACGGACTCTTTTAATGAAGCTTGTGCTTTAGGGATATTGGACAAAAGTGATTGAAGTTCCCCTTCAAGCTTTTGCACTTCAGATTCCAACTTCAAATGATCCATTTTCGATGTCAGCTTATCATTCAGAAGGTCTTGTGACATATTAAAGCGTCGTTTCGTGAGCTTTAGATTGCGCTTAATGTTTTCAAGTTGTTTTTGTAGCTCCTCAACGGTGAGTTCCTTTTGAACGACTTTATCATTCAGAACCGTCAGACGTGAATTGAGGTCGCGTATCCGACCTAGATATGAACGTTCTACCGCCGCTGCAATTTCGGGGCGGCGTTCAACAATGTCTTTAGGCAGGTCGAGTTCTCGGTCATTTGCTTCAGAATTTAAGCGTGCACGATTTAAAATAAGGCCGTCCAATCGGACTTCTAGCTCTTCTTTATTGACGCCGCCTGCACCAAGATCAAGTTGTACAAGACTGTCACCCATATGAACAAGGTCGCCTTCCTGAACATGAATTTCAGTGATGATCCCGCCTTCAAGATGTTGAATGACCTTGACTTTACCTTGCGGTACAACTTCACCCATGGCGACAGAAACTTCTTCAAGGTTAGCAAAAAAGCTCCAGATTATAAAAATAACAAGGGCAGCGATGACACTATAGGCAAAAGGGCTTTTCGTTTTAACCGGGTTTGCTGCAACGAGAGTATCTAGACGTGACATTTTACTTATCTCTCTTCACTTCAAGCGGTAAAGCTGGGGCAGGCTTTTTAGCCGGCTGTGGTCTTGGCTGTGTCGTCTGTTTAGGCTGTGCTGAAGGTGGTGTTGTGGGCTGTGGTTTTGCAACAGGTTTTGTCGCTGCTGATGCAGCTTGCGGTTTTTTCACAGCAGGTCGTGCTTGCTGTGATGCTGTTGTTGCTTGTTGTGCAGCAGCCTTCGCTGGTGCAGGTGTTGGGGGCGTCGTGCCGGGTTTTGCAATTTGTTTAGGTTGCGGTTGTTGTGGCTGTGCGACACCCGTTGTGTTTTCTTTATCTTTTGTCGCTTTGGCATTGGCTGCCAATTTTGGCAAAACATCTTTGGTCGGGCCGGCTAGGGCGATTTGACCATGATCCATGACAATCATATTGGCACAGGCTGCCAGCAGAATAGGGCTGTGAGTGACCAAAATAATGGTGTGATCTTGTGCCAGTGTGCCTAAAAGATCACGTAATTCTTCTTCCGCTTGGCGATCAAGGCTGCCTGAGGGTTCATCTAATAATAAGACAGGGGGATCCCCAAGCAACGCGCGTGAAATGGTTAAACGTTGTTTTTGCCCACCTGACAGGCGTCGACCTGCTTCTCCAATATCACTGCCATAACCTTCGGGCAGATCAATGATTGTTTCATGCACGCCCGTTGCTTTACAAGCGGCAATGATTTCTTCGTCAGTGGCTTCAGGTCTTGAAAAGGCAAGGTTTTCACGCACTGTACCGTGTAATAACGCACATTCTTGTGGAACGTAGCCGATCCATCTGGCCAGTTCATAGCGGGTAAATTGCTGGATGTCTGCTTTATCCAACAAGACACGTCCGCTTTGTGGGTAGTACAGTCCTTGGATTAATTTGACCAAAGTGGTTTTACCACTGCCGTTACGCCCGACAAGGGCAGTTAAGGCACCGGGTTTCAGATTAAAGCTGACACCATTGACAACAGGGGCAGATTTTTCATCATAAGCGAAGGTGACTTTATCAAGAGAGATATTCCCTTCAGGACGCCCCATTTTGACGGAACTTTTCTGACGTTCAATGGGCAGTTCAAACAATTGCCCCAAACGTTCAACAGATTGTTTAAAACCTGCAAAAGAACGCCAAGATCCGACCAGTTGGTTCATTGGTCCCAAAAGACGACCAGACAACATATTTGTCGCAATCAAGGACCCCATGGTCATATCTTGATTGATGATGGCAATTGCGCCGACAGTGGTCAGTGAAATGGTGGTCAGCAGGGTCAACGTTTGCCCTAAGTTTGTATAGGCATCAGCTTTCCCACCACGGATGATAGAGTTTTCAATATTATCAGCGTGGCGGTCTTCCCATGTGTGTTCCAGCGTTCTGTCCATAGCCAGTGCTTTAATTGTGGTGCGTCCGGCAATCACACCAGCGACAAGGTCATCGCGGCTGAGTGTTGTTTTTCTTTCTTCTTGATTGGCCGAATTCATCACGTTACCTGAACGCCAGGCGACAAGTAAAAAACAGGGAAGAATAATTAAAAAGACCCAAGCAATGGGGAGAGCAATGGTTAAAATTAGTCCAAGGAATAAAACAACAAAAGGAAGGTCAACCAGCAAAATTGCAGTGCCGCCGCTTAACGTATTGCGCACTGTATCCACATCGCGAAAGAGGGTTTGCCAATAGGCGGCGGGTTTGCTTTCTAATGTTTGTAACGGGACGGCGGTAAATTGCTTAAAAAGTTTGCGGCCAACTTCAACATCAATTTTTAAGGCAACACGTTGCATCACCTTTGAGCGGGTTTGGCGGAGTGTATAATCAAAAATCAAAACCAAAATGACTCCGATGACCATACCTTTCAGTGTTTCAATCCCGGCATGGAAGACAACACGGTCATAAACCTGCAAAGTAAATACAGGAACCACAAGGGCAAGCGTATTTACAAAAAACGACATACCCATGATCTCACGAAAGGTTTTCATGAGTGGTTTTACGATAGGTTTTAACCAGTCAAAACTCGGTGGTAGCATTTACGATTCCAATTAGGTGTTTATCCTTAGTGACCTAGGAAGGTAACGCATCTTGTCACAAAAAACGACACTATATGTTTGTTTATCTCTTATTTTTATTAATTCTTAATATGTTTTCTTGACCTGATCGCACTTAACTGGTGTCATAGATCAAATTTCACCATGGAAAAAGGGGCTTAAACCGTGGCTGAGGGTACTCAAAAAGAAACAAAAAAACCGGGGAGGATTCGCAAATTTTTCTCTCTGACACGATTGACAGGTTTTTTATTACTCATTGGTTTGTTAACCATTCAGGTTATTGATCCATATCCTGTTGAGTTTATGCGCAATAAGACCTTTGATATGTATCAAAGGGCACAGCCGCGTGAAATTGTCTCCAGACCTGTCACCATCGTTGATTTAGATGAAGAAAGTCTGGCTGAAATTGGACAATGGCCCTGGCCACGTACAATTATCGCCGACATGGTGGCCAATCTGTTTAGAATGGGGGCTGGGGTGGTTGCATTCGATATTGCATTCCCGGAACCTGATCGTCTTTCACCGCGTATGATTGCTCAAAACGTGAGTGGCCTAGCGCCTGACTTGAAGGCTCAACTGGAAAAGTTGCCCAGTAACGACGAGTATCTGGCTAATATCATTAAACAGACACGTGTTGTCTTGGGACAAGCTGGTTTTGACCGTGTGATTGAAGATCAGGTTAAAAGACCACCTGTTAAAAAGTCTATTGCTTTCAGAGGCACAAAACCTTATCCGTTTGTGCCAACATTGCCGTCACTTGTGCGTAACGTACCTGTTATTGAAGATGCAGCCGCTGGGCATGGTTTCTTTTCTCTCTTCCCTGAAACGGATGGGATTGTAAGGCGCGTTCCAACACTCTTTCAATTTGATCATCAAATTTACACAGGCTTGGCCATCGAAATGTTACGTGTAGCCACAGGCCGACGCACCATTTTAGTGACCTCTAACCCAAATGGTGTGCAAAGTGTTGCTATTGCCAAAGGGTTAACATTACCAACAGATGAAAAAGGCCGGGTTTGGCCGCATTTTTCTAAACATGATAAAGAGAAATATGTTTCTGCGCGCGATGTTTTGTCCGGAACGGTTGACCCCGCCAAGGTCAAAGGTAAGCTTTTGATCATTGGTACGTCTGCTGTCGGGCTTCTCGATATTCGGTCAACGCCTGTCGAGGGAACATTGCCGGGGGTGGAAGTCCACGCTAATGTTCTTGAAGCTGTGTTTGATAAAGCGTTCTTAAGCCGACCCAACAACATGAATGGCGCAGAATTCTTGTTAACACTGTTTGCGGGCCTTATTATGATCATCCTTGTGCCGACGATTGGTGCAAAATGGACGTTGATCCTTTTTGCGGTGATTGCCGGTGGTGCTGGTGGGACATCTTGGTATTTGTTTAGTGATCAAAAGCTCTTGTTTGATGCTGGGTTCGCCATGATATCGACCTTGGGTATTTACGTGCAGTTGACCTATATGGGATATGCCGCTGAAGAAGCACAGAAAAAGCAAGTGCGCTCAGCCTTTTCTCACTATATGTCACCGGCCTTGGTTGAACGCTTGGCCGAAGATCCTTCCGCATTGAAATTGGGTGGTGAAAACCGCACCATGACGTTGCTTTTCTGTGACGTGCGTGGGTTTACATCGATTTCAGAATTGTTTGATGCTGAAGGCCTCACAAAACTGATCAATAAATTCCTAACCCCATTGACCAACGTAATTTTGGACAGGCAAGGGACCATCGATAAATATATGGGGGATTGCATCATGGCATTTTGGAATGCCCCGTTGGATGTGGATAACCATGAACGTCAGGGCTGTATATCGGCTCTGGAAATGATCGATTCACTTGTGGAAGTAAACAATCGTTTGGAAATTGAGGCCGAAGAAGAAGGTCGTCCACATATTCCTCTGCGTATTGGTATTGGTTTGAACACCGGGACCTGTTGTGTGGGGAACATGGGGTCTGATCAGCGCTTTGATTATTCTGTCTTAGGTGATGCGGTAAACTTGGCCTCGCGTCTTGAAGGTCAATCAAAAACATATGGTGTCACCATCGTTATTGGTGAATCTACCTATAAAAATGTTACAGATTTGGCTTGTATTGAACTTGATTTGATCAAGGTTAAAGGGAAGACGGAAGCTGTGCGTATTTTCTCTGTTCTTGGGGATGACAAGGTTGCACAGAAACCTGACTTCATCACTTATGCAAAACATCATGCCGATCTATTGGTGCAGTATCGTAATCAGGAATGGGCGAAAGTTCGTGAAATGATGGTGGTCGCTAATAAGATGATTGATGACCTTAAAATGGAACATCACGGCCTTTATGATCTGTATGAAGAACGTATTAAAGAATATGAAATTGCCCCACCTGGTGATAACTGGGACGGTGTCTTTACAGCGACATCAAAATAAGGAACAAAAAAAGCCCTGCCAATCAAAGGCAGGGCTTTTGTAACTTAATATATTTTATTCTATGCCTAAAGTTTCAGGTGATAAATTACCCGTTGTTAACAAGACTGAATATATAGCAAGACGGGTGTCATAGAAAAGTTCAGCATGTTTGATCTGTGCTTCATAGGATTCTTTTTTACGATCCAACACATTTAAAACATCAACGCCTTCTGCACCGGATTCACGTTGTTTACTTGTCGACTCGTAAATTTCATTCTTCAAGATAACATCATTTTCAACCAAGCTTAAACGATCACGTGACGTTACAAGCGTATGCCAGGCAATACTTACGCCTTCAACTATTTTGCGCGTTACGTAATTGACGTTTTCTTTACTGGCTGCATAATCAAAGATGGCTTGTTTCATTGAATGTTCTGTCGAAAATCCAGTAAACAAATCCCAGTTTGCTTCTACCAAAACAGACCAGTCACGGCGCGTCCCTGCGGTTGCGTTTTTATCGCGCTCATAATTCATAGCACCGGTGAGGTCAACAGTTGGATAATATTGTGATTCTACCGTGTTACGATTTTCGCTGGCTTTTTCAGCTGCGAGATCCGCACTTAATAGATTTGGGTTATGGCGAATTGCCATTTCAATGGCATCGTCAAGCGTAAGGGGCAACATATCAAGTGGTGGGGCGGGGTCAATCATTGCAGCTAAGTCTGGTGCATGACCAAATACTTGAATGTATTGATCGACAGCACGTGCCATCTCACCTTCATATTCAACGCGTTTATCTTTTGCCGTTTGCAGGCGTGATTTTGCATTTAAAACATCAATGCCAATACCTGAACCACGACGAACACGTTCGTCTTCGAGTTCCATTTGCTGCCTGATGTTGGCTTCATTGTCACGTGCATGTTGAATGCGCGTTTGTTGCTTAAGAACGTTCAGATAAGCTGTAATGCCTTCAAAAATAAGGTTCTGACGTGTGATCTCTTCAGTCGTCAGGCTTTCTTCCTTGGCGATACGTGCTGTGCGAATAGCAGATGTCTTTGCATTCCCATCAAATAAATTTTGTGTGACGGATAGGCCTGCCACTTGACGCATCATGGATGAATCATTTTTGCCATCAGAATTGGCGCGTTCAGTTGGGTTGGTGATCCACTCATACCCATAATCACCTGTAAACGACACAGTTGGCAGGTTCGCCGCTGACTGAACATCAATTTCTTTTTCAGCACTTAATGCTGTTTGTTGAGCTGACTTGATTGAAGGGTGTTCCACGAGCATATTACTCAGTTCTGTTTCCAGACTGGCAGCATCAACTTGCGTCGTCAGGGAAAATGCCATCAACGCCCCAAGGCAAGTTCCGAATAAAAAACGCTTTCGCACGGGTGCGACCTCCAATTTTAAATAGACCAGAAGCCATAAATTTTAGTGATTTATTGATTTCACGTCAAATTTAAAGCATTGTTTCCCATTATATATAGGAAAAGATTTACTTTATAGTTAATTTAAACGCTTAAATCTACAACTTTAAACGGACTTCAACAATATCTTCTTCCATAATGGTATGTGTCTCAAAGCCCATTGCCTTGACCATATCAATCATGGTGCGGTTTTCACGCAGAATTTGACCTGTAAAATACGTTGTCCCACGTGTGCGACAGTAATCAATCATTTTGTTCAACAGCTTCCAGCCGAGTTTTTGCCCTTTAAGGTCAGAACGCACCAAAATTGCATATTCTGCATTTTCATTGTTGGGGTCTGTACCTGTACGAACCACGCCTAAAGTTTCTATATGTCCATCTTCTTCGTTGGGTGCTTGGGCAATAAAGGCCATTTCACGATCATAGTCGAGTTGGGTCAGCCGGGCCATTTCAGTATGTGGTAATTCTCTGATCGAGCCAAAAAAGCGAAAGCGTATGTCCTCTGGCGATACTTTTGTCATGAATTCGTTATGGGCGGGTTCATCTTCTGGCTTAATGGGACGAATATGAACTTTACGACCATTGCGTAATGTAAAGTCTTCTTCCAAAGCTGCAGGATATGGTCGAATTGCCAAACGGCGGTTGGGGAATTTTTCTGTTATTTTCTGAATACGCATGCGTGCATCAACAGCCAGTGCACCTTTATGAGAACTGAATATAGGATTAATATCCATTTCCTGGATTTCAGGGAAATCGATACATATCTCGGAAAGTTCGATCAACAATTGGCATAAGGCATCTTTGTCCACAGGGGGCTGGTCACGATAACCATCCAGCAGTCGACTAATATTCGTGCGTGAAATCAAATCTTTAGCCAATCCCATATTCAATGGTGGTAAGCCGATTGCACGATCAGCAATGATTTCTGTGGCTGTGCCGCCCTGACCAAACAGAAGAACCGGACCAAAAACCGGATCATGCGTCATTCCGGCAATAAGTTCATGAGTGTGTTGGCGGTCAAACATTTTTTGAAGAATAAAACCGTCTATCTGTGCATCCGGATTGAAGGCCAGAACACGTTCACGAATATCTTTGATCGCTTGTTCGACCCGTTTTTCATTTTGCAGAGAAAGAACAACGCCACCGACGTCGGATTTATGAACGATATCGTGTGACATCACTTTCACGACAACAGGGAAGCCAATTTCTTTTGCGACTTTTTTTGCTTCTTCCGCATTTTTTACAATATAGGGTGTTACGGTTTCCATACCGTAAGCCGCGAGGATGTATTTTACATCCGTTTCACTTAACCAGGATTGACCTTTTTCCAAAGCGGTTTCGATGATTTTTCTAACGGTTGCACGTACCGGTTTGACTTCCGCCGGAAGGCGTTCCGGTGTTTCCATCAAGGTGACTTGGTTCTCTTTATATTGCACAATGTGCATAAAGGCCATGACGGCCATGCGCGGGGATGAATAAGAAGGAATATTGTTTTCTTCAAACAGAAGCCTTGCATCATTGACTGTATGTTCACCCGCCCAACAGGTAATCAGATTGCCTTTTAATTTTTTCTGTATGTCGATTAAGGCTTGTGCACATGCTGTACTATTATTTGAAGCTGTTGGTGCATGAAGGAATAAGACACAATCCGCGTCTTTTGATTTCTTCAAAATTTCAAAAGTTTTGGCATGTTGCTCAGGTGTTGCAAAACTTCCCAAATCAATCGGATTGTTTTTTGACCAATCATCACCTAACACCGAATTGAGCTGTGTGATGGTATTCTCAGACAAAGTCGCCAGTTCGCCACCTTCATCTAAGAGATGGTCCGTTGCCATTATGTTTAACCCTCCACCATTTGAAACAATGGCAAGGCGTTTACCGCGAAAGGGCTTTGTCATAGAAAGGGTTTCGGCACCGGCAAAAAGTTCGGCAATACTGTCAACGCGCAACATGCCGGCACGACGAAATGCGGCATCATAAACGAGATCTGCCCCGGCCATGGCCCCGGTATGTGATTGTGCTGCCAATGCGGTCGCTGCATGTTTGCCTGTTTTCATCACCAAAATAGGCTTGTTGCGCGATGAAGCCCGTGCGGCTGACATGAAGTTTCTTTTACCTTCAATGGCTTCCATATAAACCAAAACGGCACGGGTGTAAGGGTCACTGCCCAGATAATCAATAATATCACCGAAACCTACATCGGCTCTATTTCCCAGTGAAATGAAATGGGAGAATCCGATTCCATGGGCATTGGCCCAATCCAGTACGGTGGCAGACATGGCAGCAGATTGCGATACGAAAGCAATTTTACCTTTTTTAACGGGAAGGTGAAGGCAGCTTGCGTTCAAGTTTAAGCTTGGGATGATTGCCCCCATGCTATCGGGCCCCAGAATCCGCATGTCATATTTCCGTGCTGCATCCGTGATGGCTGATTGTGGGATTTCCCCTTTTAACTTTTCGCCATTCATTAAAATGACTGCTTTTATACCGTTTTCACCAAGATTGGTCAGCTGCTGTTCGACAGAGAATTCCTGCATGCAGATGATAGCCAGATCAGCAGGGAAGGGTAAGTCTTGAACATCTTTATATGTCAGTATACCAGCCAAAGAACGTTCCGTTTGGCTGATTGGCATGATCGGACCGTTAAACCCACCTAAAGATAGGTTGCGTATAACAATGTTGCCAATATTTGTTTTATCTGATGATGCACCGAGAATACAAATAGACGTCGGTGAAAACATTTTTGTCAGATTACGAATGCCCATAAATTCATCCCCCGAATGAAACATGTAATGCTGCAATGCACACTTGAGAGAGACCCTGTACCAAATCAATGCTAAAATCAAGACATAGCTGGTATGTTGTAAATGCTTAAATGGAAGAGGCGCAGGTTATTATTCGTCAGAATCCAAGTCTTCTTTTAACAGTGTGATACTGGGTATGGTCACGAGGCGGCCTTTGAATAAAGCAAGACCGTCTTCTTCAAGCTTTTTAATCGTTCTCGCAATGGTTTCAGGTCTTGTGCCAATAGCTGCGGCAAGTTCTTGGCGCGACAGGGGGAGCTCCAAATTGATTTCATCAGAGTTGTCATCATGATTGGAGTATCGCGTGCGTAAACCCAATAATAAATGGGCGAGGCGTTTGCGGACCGGTTGCGTGGTTGTGATAAGATATAGTTCTTCGATTTCCCGAAGATCTCGTGCCACTCTGCGGGTAAAGCGAATGGCTGTATCTGGGCTTTGTGCCAGTAAATGTTCCAAGTTTGACTTGGGAATAAAGCAAAGCTTTGCATCTAAAAGAACTTCTGCCGTTCCCGCATGTTTTTCATTGGCGAGGAAAGAACGATGTCCAAAAGCTTCACCCGGTTGAACCAGTCGAACAACCGCTGAATTACCATTTACGTCAGTTTTACGGATGGCTATTAAACCTTTTTTGAGGCAGTAAACCCCTTCGCACTGGTCACCTTCAAAATAAATATTTTGACCAACTTCATATGCTCTGTTGGAACGGGGAACTTCCTTGGCATCTAAGCCCGCACGCGCCAAACCACATAGCGATGAATCTTCTAAGCCACCGCCGCAAGTTCCGCATTTCGTAACGGTTATCGGTTTTCCTTCGATACCCACTCAAACCTCAGCTCATATATAAACCTTTAAAAATAAAGATTTATACTGCAAGTTAAATTAATTCAGAACAATCATTCATAAACATACTACAAACTATTTATTAATTTGAAACAAAAAAACACTTTGCAGCGCAGCATTTCTAAACAATTTTTTAATGGAACGCACAATAAAAAAAGCCGACTTCAAACAAAGTCGGCTTTTTCATCACAAAGAAGATACGTCTTAACTGTTGACGGTCTCGCTTTCGGCAATGGCGCGAACCACATCAATAACACGTTTACGAATGACCGGGTCTTGTAAGCGTGAGAATGTACGAACCAATTCCAATGTTTGACGACGGTGAAGCGTTAAATGCTCTTCCGGGATATCATTTTCTGCCGTGTAGCCTTCATAGCCCGGAAATGATTCTCGAATGCTTTCCGGCATATCTTCAAAGAAAAACGAAACAGGCACATCAAGCACATTCCCGAGTTGCCACATTTTGCTAGCACTAACACGGTTGGCACCACGTTCATATTTTTGAATTTGTTGGAATGTTAAACCAATGCTTTCACCTAATTTACCTTGGGTCATACCCATTAATGTACGGCGAAGTTTGACGCGCTGTCCTACATGTACATCTACCGGATGCGGCGTATCGCTGCCACGTGTGCCCGGTAAAATGTCTTTAGCTGATTTTTTTACCATTATATATATCCTTATATTTCTACGGCTGTTTGTTGTATCTGCAAATAACTATAAGACATATAATTGAAGTTGTCTTTAAAAAAAACGCAATTTTTAGTGGCTGGCACATAAATTTTTATGTGTTTGAGGTATCAAAGGACGTAATTTTCTATTTTTAGATGTTTTTTTTGGTATTCTGAAGAACAATATGACTGGGGGAGGGGAGTATAAAAAAGACGACCTATCATACGATTAGGCCGTCTTTAATTATTGGCTCCGACTGCAGGGCTCGAACCTGCGACAGGGTGATTAACAGTCACCTGCTCTACCAACTGAGCTAAGTC
>JABXIC010000281.1 GCA_013373265.1 Methylocystaceae bacterium
GCCCAGAAGCACGATCAGCCAGAATAGGAATTTAACGAATCCGCCGCGTTTTTTCTTTTTCTCTTTTTTGCGAACAGGGGCTGTAAAGACCTCTGGAATCGGGTCTTGGTCGTCTAAATCTTCATAACTGTCATCATCATCACTGCTGTACATGGATTGCGTCATGGATTCGACAGGTGGAATTTCATCATCGCCAAAGATGTCGTTTAATTCGTCATCGCTTGGCATATCCTCGTCCATCATTTCGGACGCGGCCATTGTAGGGGCGGGTTCGGGTTCCGGTTCGGGTTCCGGCTCAGGTTCCGGTTCGTAAACGGGCTCCGGTTCCGGCTCTGGCTCTGGCTCAGGTTCCGGGGCATATACGGGTTCTGGGGCTGGGGCAGGTGGTGGTGGCGGTGGTGGGGCCGTCGTTACTTCATGATCATCAAGTTCGAGAATACTGTCTTCATAGGGCATTTGATCCCATGCATGAGAGCACTTGGCACAACGCAAAGTGCGCCCGTTCTCGCCGAGAGCAGCGATCGGAACGGAATAATGCGCTGAACAGTTTGGACAACTAATAATCATAAGGCCACCAACTTCTACGTAAGTCCTTAAACTTTATAGGCGTTTCTACAGTGTGATGCAAGAACACCCATCATTCAATATGTTTGAGGTCAAAACTAAATACAATAAATAACCGCGTTTTGACCACAAATATGTCGTTATTTTTCACTTTAACGTAAATAGTGTGAATAAGGTCTTAACGAAGCCACCAACTTTGCGTTAAAAGTGGGGTGATAAAAAGAATAAAGGGATAGAGCAACTTGGTTATCGTTAAATTAGAAAATGTTGGATTGCGCTATGGGGTTGGCCCCGAAGTCTTGCGCGATGTATCGCTGAGCCTTGAAGAAGGCGCGTTTCATTTTCTGACAGGTCCAAGTGGTGCGGGTAAGTCATCTCTGCTGAAGCTTATGTATCTGGCCAATCGTCCGACACGGGGGTTGATTTCCCTTTTCGGACATGACATTGCCACAACCAGCCGCAAAAAATTGCCTGCCTTGCGCCGCGAAGTCGGGGTTGTGTTTCAGGAATTCAGATTGCTGGATCATTTATCCACCTTTGACAATGTTGCCCTGCCCATGCGGGTGGCGGATGTTCATGAAAAGGATGTGCGCAAGCATGTGGCGGAATTACTGGCGTGGGTTGGCTTGAAAGATCATATGAATGCCAAACCGACGACTTTATCCGGTGGGCAACAACAACGTGTTGCTTTGGCCCGCGCTGTTATTACACGTCCCCGTCTGTTGCTGGCCGATGAACCAACAGGTAACGTGGATGATAAACTTGCTGTGCGTCTATTGCATCTTTTGGAAGAACTCAACAAGTTGGGCACCACGATTGTGATGGCGACCCACAATGAAGGTTTGGTGCGCCAATTTGGCCATCCTCGTATTTGCATTGAAAATGGCCGGGTTGAACAAATGGGACCTTTGCGTCCGGCACGAGGTGGCGGTGTGCGCATGGAAGGGAAAATATCTTGAGTTTCCTATCGTTTAACCACCATAAAGATTTACCCCTTGATAGTGATCCAAGTTCACGTTTTTTACCGTGGCTGATTGCTTTTATGGTCTATCTGGCGGCCCTGTCAGTTGTGGCAACCAGTCTCATGCAATCAGTGAGCAGCCGATGGGAACGCGGTGTCAGTGATACCTTGACTGTACAAATACCACCAGCACGCAGTGTCCAGCAAGACCAGTCACAAATTGCGGGTGCGTTAAAAGTGCTGCGTGCCAATCCGGCGGTGGTCTTGGCAGAACCAATGCCAAAAACCAGTGTCTTGGCTTTGTTAGAACCATGGTTGGGAAAAGCCGATGTCTTGGCAGATATGCCGTTGCCTCATCTCATTGATGTTTCGGTTCGTTCATCTGTTAAGTTGGATGCGGATCAATTGGTGCAGGACTTAAATAAAGTCGCCCCAGGGGCAACGGTGGATGATCACCGGATTTGGCTGGATCGTTTGATTCAAATGAGCCAGACCTTGAAATGGGGGGCCTATATTGTACTGGGTTTGATTTGCATTGCTTCCATTGGCACGATCTATTTTGTGACCAAAACCGGCTTGGCCATCCATCATGATGTCATTGAAGTCCTGCATTTAATCGGGGCGCAAGATAGCTATATTGCCCGTCAGTTTGGTGAAAATGCTTTGCATCTGGGTTTGCGTGGTGGTCTATTGGGTTTGGCGGTGGCGGGTCCGACCTTTGGGGGATTTGCGTATCTTTATCGTTCGGTCGATAGTGCGCTGTTGCCACAAATTGATATTACGCTTGTACAATGGATTGTGGTGTTGTCCTTACCTTTATGTGCAGCATTGATGGGATATGTGACGGCACGTTTTGCAGTTTTAAATAGTCTGAAAAAGATGGTTTAAGCGATGCGCAGATTTGGACAAAAAAGAAAACGGCGTATTCTCGGGCCTTTGTTTCTTTTCTGCACCCTTGTCGCTGTAGTTTGGAGTGTGGGGTTTATCGCCTTTATCAATACGGTGCCGCGTCACGTGACAGATCCGGATAGTCCCACTGATGCCATTGTTGTCTTGACCGGCGGGACCCAACGGTTGAACACGGGACTTATGCTGCTGTCAGAACACAAAGCGCGCAAGTTGTTGATTTCCGGTGTTTATCATGGTGTGGAATTGGAAGAGATCTTGAATTTATCCAAACAGTCCCCCCATGAATTGGAATGTTGTATCGATATCGGTCATGATGCCGATAACACTCTTGGCAATGCAAAAGAGACATTACATTGGGTGGAGAAAAAAGGGTTTAAATCCATCAGGTTGGTGACGGCAAATTATCATATGCCGCGCAGTTTATTGGAATTTTCCTTTTTCTTACCGCAGATAAAGATTATAGCTCATCCTGTTTTTCCCGAAAATGTTAAAGTGGATGAATGGTGGAGATGGTCCGGCACGGCGGCCCTTTTGGTCGGGGAATATAATAAGTATTTATTGGTTTGGTTACGTCAAGAACTTGCCCGCTTGACTGATATAGAGTTTTTAAAATGACGTTTATTCGATCCCTTATTTTCAATATTTATCTTTTTGGCGGTACGGGGGTGATTGCCCTGATTTTGTTGATACTCTTGCCATTTTCCAGTCAGGAAATGCGCAAAGGGTCCCAATTTTGGACACGCTATGTCATGTGGGGCATGCGCCATATCACCGGGATAAACTATGAACTGCGTGGGTTGGAAAATCTGCCTGCAAACGGTGCGATCATTGCCTGTAAGCATCAATCGGCTTGGGATACGGCAATTTTTGTGATGTTGAATATCTCGACAGCCTATATCCTGAAGAAAGAACTGTTGAAAATTCCGTTTTATGGGTGGTACGTCAAACGCGCAGGCCATATTGCTGTAGATCGCAACGCGGGTGCCAGTGCGTTGAAGAATATGGTTAAAGACGTAAAAGAGGCTTTGGCGCGCGGGCGCAATGTGGTGATCTTTCCCGAAGGCACCCGTTCCAATCCGGGGGAACCGGGGAATTATCAACCCGGTGTGGCTGCGATCTATACACAAACCAAACAGGCGGTTATTCCGGTTGCCTTAAATTCAGGGCTTTATTGGGGACGTCGCAGCTTTTTAAAAAATAAAGGCACGATCATTTTAGAAATCATGCCTCCGATTGAACCGGGGTTAAAGCGCAAAGAATTTATGGATCGTTTGGAAAAAACGATAGAGGATAGATCACGCGAATTAGAAAAAGAAGGCCGTGAACGCGATTCGCTTTAAACAGCCATATTGGTGAAGAAGTCCAGCTGCCATTGGAGTTCCTCTGCGCTTAACGAATACTGCCCTTTGGCGTCCAATAAAATATCATCGGCAGAAATATGGGCGACTTTGGCTTGAATAGAAACGGCAGCAGCGGCATCCATGCCTGCTTTCCAACAGAGTGCGACCACGCCGCGTGCACTGCGCATGGCGATCATACGCTGGGCGATGGAAGGATGCATGTCCGCGAGTTCGGCAAGCCCGTTCAGGACAAATTCGTAGTCGCCCTCATTCATGGCATTTGTGATCACTTGTGTGTTCAGTTTGTTCATACGTTTGAGGTTATGTGCGATGACATGAGGTGGTTGTTGAAAAAGCCAGGCATATTCTTTTTTCAAGTCTTTGTTGGTTTGGCCTTTTTTGATAGAGAACTTGATTTTTTTGATGGGTGCGTTGGATTTGACGAGGCGCCGGTTTACTTCCTTGCGGATGCTTTTTAATGTTTTTGAGCTTAAGTCTGTGCGTTCTTTCAAGGTTTCTAAAAGATTTTCAGCGACAAATTCCGCCAGACGTTGGGCCGCATTGTTGCCAATTTGCGGATGTTGTACCAAGGGGCCTTGCCATTCTTCAATTTCACGGGAATGTTCAACCAATTGATCCAGTGTTTCTTCACGAATTTGGGCGGAATCGTTACTCAGCAAGGTTGTGATGGCCGGAATGTCGTGGGTTTCAACAATCGCATCAGAAACCAAATGGCTTACACTGGCGCGATTTGAGATTGCCCCCAATGCACCGGATGATATGCCGCTGGTAATAATATCCAGTAAGTCGTCGTCGCTTAGGACCGGAGAATGTTCCAGAATGGGGCAGGCAACGGACAGTTCGCTATCGCGGGCCAGCTTATTAATGAGTTCTTCCGGGGCTTGTGCCACATCTTTTAAGGTTTGGGCCAAAATGGTGCGCACATTTGCCAATTGGTCAGAAGCCAGAATTTCTAAAGCTTGAAAGGCATAGCTTTGCACTCTGTCCACTTCATAGGCGGTCAGTTTCGGTGCCAGTCGGGTTATTTTTTCAGCGAGACTGGAACGGATATCGTCATTGTCATCTTTTGCAAGATCAATATAGGCCCGTGCCGGAGTGGATTTGTTTTTTGCAATGGCTTTGCGAACTTCCGCAGAAGGGTCACCGGCCAGATAAAACAGAATTTCAGGACGAATGTCTTCGCGCTCTGCCAAAGATTTTCGAATACTTATATCTTGGTGTCGAGCCAGTTCTTTAGCTTCTTCATAAGTCAATGGTGCGTCATGAACGGAACTGGTGGACATTTTGTTTATTCTTCTCGTTATTTTTATTTTGCTTCTGCGTAAGGTATTGCAAATCTAAATATATCGCGCCCGGCACGTTTTGCCTCATACATCGCGGCATCAGCTCTATTGATTAATCCTTCAATTGTCTCAGTAGAATTTGGATCGTATAGCGCTAAACCAACTGATACACCAAGGGGTTTGTCTTTTGAGCCGGAATATTCTTTCAAGAAATTGCTTGAATCAATAATGCCTTTGCATCTTTTTTCTGCTGTTTCTTCAGAAATATCATCAAGCCATAAAGCAAACTCATCTCCCCCAAGGCGTGCAACCACATCACCGGGGCGGACGTGTTTGAGTAAGAAGTCGCGCAATAAAAGCAAGACTTCATCCCCTTTTTGGTGACCAAAGAAGTCGTTCACCTGTTTAAAATGGTCCAGATCGACGTAAATCAAGGCGGCAGGTGAATTGTTGTATTTTAATCGATCAATGTGACGGGGTAATTCTTCTTCAAAAAAAGCACGTCGGTTAAGCAAGCCGGTCAAGGCATCGGTGCGTGAAAGTTCAACAATGCGTTCATGACCCGAAATTTGTTCATTGGCGATGCCCAGCTGATTGGCAACATCAATGGCAAGGATTTTATCATCGTCATTCCAGTTGCCACGAATGCGTTCGCGCCATAGGCAGATGGCACCATTTATATTGCGTCGATAGCGCGTGGCGGCATAGATGGCGATCCATCCTTTGATTTCGTGGATGCCGACTTCGTTTTCATTGAGGACTTCCAGCTTGTCAAAAAGATCGGGTATATCATCCGGTAGACTGCCGAAATCCGCATCCACGATCATACCACTTTCAGGTTTACGGCGAAAAATCTGGCAGCCATTGGCGCTGAGGGCACGTGCGGTTGCGTTGGCGGCGGCTGTCAGCATGTTGCTGGGTTCGACTTCATCACGAATTGTTTTAACGATATAGGCAAGTAATTGGTCGCGGTGATAGGCCCGTGCCAAGGCTGCATCACGTTCGCGTTCATCAGTAATGTCACGACAGACACCGCGTGCGCCAACCCAATTGTTGTTATCATCAAATAAAGGCAGGCAGGACACCAGTAAACAGGCCGGTTCGCCATCGGGGCGAAGAACCCAGACTTCTTCACGTTCCAGTTTGGTCTTGGATAAAAACGGATTGAGAGAGCGTTTTTTATCGCGTTTAAGGACGATATCTTCTGAATGTTTTTTAATTAACTCATCGGGTTCATAGCCCACAGCACCGCGTTGCGAGACAAAAATGAAACGTCCGTCGGGGCCGACTTCCCAGGCAAAATCGCTGGAAATTTCCACTAAATCTTTAAAGCGCTGGCGCGAATCCATTAAGGCCGCACGCAGGTTATGTTCCAGCGAACTGTCTTTGGCAAAAAGAAGGTAGCCATTTTCTGTGGGGGTGACGGTCAGGTCAAAAAAGGAAATGCCTTTAGCATTGGCAAGATTGACTGTTTGCAATATAGGGGCTGCACTTTGATCAACTTTTTCAAAGATTAAAGAAATGTTTTGGGAATCAAGATGTTGGATAAGCGTTCCTGCACTTTCGCTTTGAACGAGAACGGATTTATCTTTTGCGAGTAACGCCGCCGGAAAAGGTGCGGTTTTTACCCAAAGTGCCGAAATGCAGGCAGAAGATTCAGACATATATTTTTCATTTCATTATTATCAAGTGCCATGTTTTCTTCCCATAAGAGAATGTTTATTATCCTAAGCGGGTTTTTTTGCAAAATCAAACAATCGTTATATCTAGGGATGATAGGAATTTATGTATAGGTTACACATGTGCTGGGGAAAAGCATTGGCTTATATGTGATTTTGATAAGAATATTATCGTCTGGTCTTCTTGTTCAAAATCTGTACAATCCGGCCCACGGTTACGATTTAACCGGATGAAATAAAAATCGTGAAAGGCGCGTGAAAATAGCCGACTTCCCATAGAGAAGGGGATTCTGGCCGCGTCACTTGTCAACAGATATAGATTTGGATATGGCTGTCGTTACGCAAAGTAAGAGATTCCATCTTGCCGTTCTTGGTTTGTTAGGTGCATGTGTACTCGTTTTGGCGGGGGCACAGATTTTGCGCCCGGCCAATACGGTCAGCAAAGCCCCTAAAAGTATTATCGCGCTTCCCAAAGAAAAAGACCCTAAAAAGGCTAGTTTAGAACAGGCTTTAAAAGGTGATCAAAAACGCGCTGGTGGTAAATTGACGGTTTCTGCCCTCAATAAGACTTTTTCTAAAATCGGTTATGAACTGGATCCTGTTCTGGACGGAAAAAGCGCTGTGCCGCGTTTATTTTTATCGTCCTTGCCCTATGATCTGGGACGTATGAAAGAAGCTGATGAACGCAAATCTCTTTTCTTTCGGACCCTATTGCCATTGGTTTTGCGGGTGAATGAAGAAATCAAAGAAAACCGTGCAAAAGTCTGGCGTTTGCGTCATCGCCTAAGTGTTGGTCTGGACATTCGTGCAGAAGATCGCATTTGGCTGGACGCTGCTTTTGACAAATATAAAGTGAAATCAGCCCGTTTTGATCGATTGCTGGAAAAAATGGACGTGGTGCCCCCTTCTTTGGCCTTAGCGCAAGCGGCTGAAGAAAGCGGATGGGGCACATCGCGCTTTACCCGCGAAGGTAATGCATTGTTTGGGCAATGGACCCATAATCCCAAGGATAAAGGGATTGTCCCGCAAAACCGTGAAGAAGGCAAAACACATCGCATTAAAGCTTTTGACAGCCTGAGCGGAAGCCTGAAAGCTTATGTCCTGAACCTGAACACCCATAAAGCCTATCGTGGTTTTCGTGCCTTAAGAAAACAAATGCATGAAAAAGGCGAAGTCTTGCGTGGGTATGAACTGGTCACCACGTTGGATAAATATTCAGAACGTGGTGAAGAATATGTGACCTCTCTTCAAGCGATCATCAAAAATAATGATTTGATGCGTTTTGATAAAGCCACCTTAGATGACGATGACATTAAACATTTAAACAACCCGCTTATTTAGGCCGGTGTGGTTCATCAGGTGATAGGTTACGACACCGACAATTAAGCCCCAAAAAGGGGCGCCAATCCCAAAGAGGCTAGCACTTGAAGCCGTAATGACAAAGGTCAGGATGGCGGCTTCACGCCCGTCAGTTTCGGCAAAAGCGAAATTCAGGCTGTTGGCGATGGTGCCCAATAAGGCCAGCCCGGCAATGGCGGCGACCAAGGCGTGGGGAAAGCTGGTAAAAAAGCTGGCGACGGTCACGCCAAACACCCCGGCAAACAGATAAAAGATACCGGCCCAGACCGCAGATATATAGCGTTTTTTCGGGTCTTTATGGACATCTTCTCCCATACAAACAGCAGCGGTAATAGCCGCTAGATTATAGGCATACCCCCCAAAAGGCGACAACAAGACGCCCATCAAGCCAGTCCAACTGATTAAGGGGGAAGCGGCAACATTATAGCCATGGGCGCGCAACACCGCGATACCGGGAACGTTTTGTGAAGCCATGGTTACAACAAACAGCGGCAAACCCACCCCGATCATGATTGACATATCAAATTCAGGGGTGACCCAAACGGGTTGAGTGAAGGCGAAGGTGATGTGAGAGAAATCAATTTTCCCCAATGAAAAGGCTGTAACGATCCCGATGGCGAAACTGAGCGGCACACTAAAGGGACTCTTGCGCCATTTGCCCAAGATATAAAGCACCGTCATGGCCCCGACGATCAGACTTTCTGATTGAAAGGCGGGGAAAATTTCTAACGCGAAACGCAGTAAAACCCCGGCAAGCATGGCATTGGCCAGACATTGCGGAACCAGTTTCATGATCTTGTCAAACCAACCTGTCACACCGCATAGCGTGATCAGGGCAGAACAAAAGATAAAGGCCCCGACGGCTTGAGACATATCTACACCTTGCAGGCTGGTGACCAAAAGGGCCGCCCCCGGTGTGGACCAGGCGATCAGGATGGGTTGGCGATAATAAAGGGACAGCGCAATCCCCATCACGCCCATGGCAATCCCCAAAGCCCATAACCATGACCCGACTTGTTCCGGGGTGCCGCCTGCTGCGCGTGCGGCTTGAAAGACGATGGCCGCTGCACTGCTATAGCCAATGAGGATGGCGACAAATCCGGCTGATATTTGCGGGAGGGAGAAAAAGTTCTTCATGATGGCCTGCTGCATTTTTGTGCGCTATAACATACGATGTGGCGAACATATCATTTGTGCGTTATAACAGCCAGAACATTTTCTTAAAAAATTAGATCATTCATGAAAAACCCAAAAGACCATCTCGCTCAAACGTTAAAGAAAGCTCGAAAAGGCAAAGGCTTAAGCTTGGATAAAACCGCTGATCTGACAGGCGTCAGTAAAGCCATGCTGGGTCAGATTGAACGCGGTGAATCCAGCCCGACGGTCTCGACTTTATGGAAGATTGCGACCGGATTGGATGTGTCGCTGACCAGTTTTATTGAACCTAAAAGCCCCCATAGTGCGGCTACATTGGTGCGCACGGCAGATGATATTCGCCAACATCCTGCCGCAGAAGGTTTACAGATTGCACCATTATATCCCTATGATGCAGCCCTGGGTTTTGAATATATGGAGCTGACTTTTGAGTCAGGTTATGAGCGATTGTCTGAGGAACACGCCCCAGGCGTGATCGAATTTATCACGATCATTTCAGGGGCGATGGAGGTCCTAAGTGATGGAACATGGCATGCTTTATCAGAAGGTCAATCTATCCGCTTTGCTGGTGACGCCCCCCATGGCTATCGCAATAAAAGCCAACAGCCGGCCAAGGTCTTAAGCGTTATTCACTATCCTTACTTAAATCCTTAAGGCGGTACAACGCTTCCAAGGCTTCACGCGGACTGAGGTCATCGGGTTGAATGTCGTTTAAGGCCAGTTCAATCACGCTGGGGCCAGCGGTCGGTGTATTGGTTTTAGGTTCTTGCTGAAGGGCGGCAAAGAGGGGGAGGTCATCAGCCAGTTTGGTGACGGCACTGCTTTGTTCACCCTTTTCAAGAGTTTCTAAAACCTGTTCGGCCCGTTTGATCACGGCCTTTGGCAAGCCGGCAAGGCGGGCCACATGGATACCGTAAGAACGATCCGCTGCCCCACTGCCCACTTCATGCAGGAAAATGACATCGCCTTTCCATTCTTTAACACGCATGGAATGACAAGACAGATGAGCCAGCTTGGCGGTCAGTGCTGTCAATTCATGATAATGGGTGGCAAAAAGCGCGCGGCACTTATTCAGTTCGTGCAAATGTTCCACCACGGCCCAGGCGATAGAAAGTCCGTCAAATGTTGCGGTACCGCGTCCGATTTCATCTAAAATGACTAAAGATCGATCAGTGGATTGATTCAGGATGGCGGCGGCTTCCACCATTTCCACCATAAAAGTGGATCGGCCACGTGCCAGATCATCTGCGGCTCCCACACGGGAAAAGAGCCGATCAACCACCCCGATATGGGCGGTGGCTGCAGGCACGAACCCGCCCATTTGCGCTAAGATGGTGATTAGGGCGTTTTGACGCAAAAAGGTAGATTTACCCGCCATATTTGGACCCGTGATCAACCACAGCCGTTGATCATCGGATAAATTACAGTCATTGGCGACAAAGGCCGATTCATTGGCAGCTTCCAAGGCAGCTTCCACCACGGGATGGCGTCCGCCTTGAATGTCAAATTCATAGCCTTGGCTGAGAACCGGACGGTTGTAATTACGTTCTGCTGCCAATTCAGCCAAGGATGCCAGCACATCCAGACGGGCCAGTGCATTGGCGGCCAAGGCGATCTCATCTGCCCTGTGATGGATACGCTCAATCAGGTCATCAAACAGGCGTTGTTCCAAGGCCAAGGCACGATCAGCCGCAGAACTGATTTTGCCTTCCAGTTCTGAAAGTTCCACCGTGGTATAGCGGATAACGTTTTTCATGGTTTGGCGGTGGATGAAATCCGCATCCGTTGGTATTTTTTCTGCTTGTTTGGCCGTTACTTCGACAAAATAGCCCAGCACATTGTTGTGTTTAACTTTTAAGGTCGGGATGTCGACTTGATCGGCGTAACGCGCTTGGAGGTTTGAAATCAGGCGTTTGCCTTCAGAACGAAGGGTGCGCAGTTCGTCCAGTTCAGGTGCGAAGCCACTTGCGATAAAATCACCATCGCGTGCCATCAAGGGTAAGTCAGCCCCAAGCGCACGCTGCAATAAATCCACCAGTTCGCCATGGGTGCCCAAGTCTTGTGCGCAGTTTTCTAAAACGGTGGGTGGGGTATAGGCAAACATTTTTTCACGCAAGGTAAAGCTTTGCGCCAAGCCGTCACGCATGGCGGCAAGGTCACGCGGACCGCCGCGCCCCAGTGTGATGCGCGATAAAGCGCGTTCCATATCCGGGCATTGTTTTAACGCGATGCGGATATCATCACGTGCGCCGAGGTTTTCTTTAAAAAACTGTACCCCGTCCAAACGTTGGTCGATCTGATCCACATCGGTAAGCGGTGAGGAGAGCCAAAGCGACAACAAACGTGCGCCTGCACCGCTGACGGTGCGGTCAATGACATCCAGCAAGCTGCCTTTGCGTTGACCGTTTAGGGTGATTGTGAGTTCCAGATTGCGACGGGTGGCGGCATCAATTTCCAATGTGGCGCCTTGGGGCAATTGGCGCGGGATTTCGAGGCGGGGCAGTTTACCTTTTTGCGTCAGTTCCACATAATCAACCAAAGCTCCAGCCGCAGAAATTTCGGCACGGCTGAAGTTGGCAAAAGCATCAAGGGTCTTAACATCATATAACGTTTGAAGGCGTTTAGCCCCATTGGCGCTGTCAAAACGGCTGTTGGGCTGGGGCGTCAGGATGGATTTAAAATCGCTGAAGGTTTCAAAGTGATCCGGGCTTTGCAGCAATTTATCACTGACCAACAATTCACCGGGGTTTAACCGGGCAAGGGCGGCGGGCAATAGCGCTTGGGGGCAGGCTTGGGTAAAAAAGGCCCCGGTGGAGATATCCAGCCATGCCACCCCCATATCATTGCGCGATTGCGCCACAGCCGCCAGAAAATTGTTTTGACGGGCATCCAACAGGTTATCTTCGGTGATGGTGCCTGCGGTAAAAAGACGTACCACGTCACGTTTGACCACAGATTTTGACCCGCGCTTTTTGGCCTCTGCCGGGTCTTCCATCTGCTCACATAGGGCCACCTTGAAGCCTTTATCGACCAACTTGGGCAGATAACTTTCATAGGCTTTAATCGGTACACCGCACATGGGAATATCATCGCCATTATGATGACCGCGTTTGGTCAGGGTGATCTGTAAAGCTTCGGCAGCGGCAATGGCATCATCAAAAAATAATTCGTAGAAATCACCCATGCGGTAAAATAACAAATAACCGGGATGACGTTCCTTGATTGCCATAAACTGCGCCATCATCGGCGTTGCCCCTTGAGCAATCCGGCGTTCTATTTCTTCTTCTGAAATCTCTGTGGGGAGATGAGTGTCGGCGGCTTTCAGCGTGGTCATGTCTCTATTTTCTAAACGCGATTTCCAAGGTGGCAGTAGTGATACCATAAAGGGTGGGTCGTGTTGAATGACTCTTTTTTCTTAATTATATTTTAAAAGGGCGTAAGCTAGCCTTGAACTGTGCGCATGGCTTGGATGTTGGAAAAACACTGTTGTTTTTCATGATTTCGGGCTAGTAATCTGTCCCGCTATGGTGCATATTGCGCAATATAAATACTTAACTCACGCTATTGGTTAAAATAAATGAACTCAAATTCACTCCTAAACGAAATTGTCGGCATCTTGCAAACCCGTGACTCATTTCAAGCTTGTGTTGAAGCCTTGTTGAAAGAAGGATTTGAACGCAGCGATGTTAGTGTTTTGAGTTCCCATGAATCGATTGAAGTGGCGGGAAAACCTGCCAAACCGATCAAAGAAGTGTTGAACGCTCTTGTCGGTGAAATTCGTTTTGAAGGTCCGATGGTGGCAAGTGGTGCCATCTTTTTGGCCGGGGGACCAGTGGGTGAGATAATCGGTGCTGTTGTGGGAGCGACAGTGGGTGGCGTTGCCTTAAAAGAAGTCCTCGATGAAGTGACAGCAACACCGCATACCGAAGATTTTGCACGGGCCGTTAACGCCGGTAGCATTATCTTGTGGGTTCGTGCACTTGGTGAAGAGAAACAAGCAAAAGCAACAGAAATTTTGCAAAGCCATGGGGCACAAAACGTCCATTTACACACTAACTCGTCAGAGTAATCTGGCTTCTCGAAACAAAAGATATTTATAGAGACTGAAAACCATGGACGATCAATCAACGCGCGTAACGGAGCGCGAGGCCCTTTTAATGCATGCCTCGGGACGCCCCGGCAAACTAGAAATTCATCCGACAAAACCGCTGACAACACAGCGTGATTTGTCGTTGGCTTATTCCCCCGGTGTGGCGGCGCCGTGTATGGAGATTTCCCGCGACCCGAACCTGGCTTATGACTATACGGCCAAAGGCAATATCGTTGCCATTATCTCTAACGGGACGGCTGTTTTGGGCTTGGGTAATCTGGGGGCGCTGGCGTCCAAGCCGGTGATGGAAGGTAAGGCGGTTTTGTTTAAACGCTTTGCCGATGTGGATGGTATTGATTTGGAAGTCGATACCGAAGATGAAGATGAATTTATCAATTGCGTGCGGTTTTTGGGCAAAACCTTTGGCGGCATCAACCTTGAAGA
>JABXIC010000008.1 GCA_013373265.1 Methylocystaceae bacterium
GCACCGTGCTTCCGCGATGAAGACGCCCGTGCGGACCGTTCACCGGGTGAGTTTTATCAACTCGACTTCGAAATGGCCTACGCCACACAAGATGACGTCTTTGCCGCAATCGAACCTGTGATGCATAAAATCTTTACAGAATTTGGTAATGGTCGCGAAGTGACGCCTCTGCCCTTCCCGCGCATCCCTTACAAAGAATCCATGCTGAAATATGGTAACGATAAACCGGATCTGCGCAATCCCATCATCATCGCCGATACAACGGAACCTTTCCGTGGGTCTAGCTTCGGCTTATTTGCCAAACTCGTTGATCAAGGCAACGTTGTGCGCGCAATCCCGGCACCGGGTGCAGCAAGCCGTCCACGCAGCTTCTTTGACAAGCTCAACAACTGGGCACGTGATGAAGGTAAAGGTGGTCTGGGCTATATCGCCATCAATGAAGATGGGACGGGTAAAGGTCCGATTGCGAAAAACTTGGATGATGACCGTATTAAAGCCATCCTTGAAGCAACAGGTATGGGCAACGGCGATGCTGTCTTCTTTGTCTGTGGTAAAGAAAGCGAAGCCGCCGCATTTGCGGGGCATGTGCGTACCCGCGTTTGTGACGAACTTGAATTGCTCGCCCAAAACAAATTTGAATTCTGCTGGGTTGTTGACTTCCCCATGTATGAATTGAACGAAGAAACCGGCAATATTGATTTCTCGCATAACCCGTTCTCCATGCCCCAAGGTGGTATGGACGCGCTTGAAAACATGGCACCGCTCGACATTCTGGCATGGCAATATGACATCGTTTGTAACGGTATTGAATTATCTTCGGGTGCCATTCGTAACCACAAACCGGAAATCATGTATAAAGCCTTTGGATTGGCGGGATACAAGCCAGAAGTGGTGGAAAAAGAATTTGGCGGCATGTTACGGGCCTTTAAATTTGGCGCACCACCTCACGGTGGCTGTGCACCGGGGATCGACCGTATGGTCATGTTGCTGGCAGATGAGCCCAACATTCGTGAAGTTATTGCCTTCCCGATGAACCAACGTGCCGAAGACTTGCTGATGCAAGCCCCTGCCGAAGTGTCAATCGAACAACTGCGTGAACTGCATATCAAACTCAACCTTCCCAAAGAGAAGGTTAAGGTTGAAAAAACAACGAATAGCGCAGAATCCGATAAATAATAAAAAAGTTAGACAAAAATTAAGAAAGCGCGGTCATGCTTATGCTGACCGTGTTTTCTTTTATAAGGCAAAAAAATGCCCCTTTACCCCCGACTACGCCTATATACAACAATCGGCCTGAGTACCCTCTTCCTTTCCGGTTGTGCGGCACCTCCTGCTTTTCAAGTCATCTCTCTGGCCCTTGATGGTATATCTTATCTGACAACCGATAAGTCCGTCGCCGATCACGGCCTCTCCCTTGTTGCGCAAGAAGATTGCAAGATGTTACGGGGGTTAAAAGGTGAAGATATTTGCCAAAAAGAGCCTGAAGAAATTGAAGAGATTGAAGAGCTGGAAGTTGTTATTGATAAGGCATCAATAGACTCTGGAAAACAGAGCGCACTAACGGAATAGTGATCTTGCGTTTCTGCGCCAAAGACTGTTGATCAATTTCGTTGACCAACAAGCGTGCCTGATCAAACGATCTTTCCATCCGTGTCAACATAAAGGCCACGACGTCGCGTTCCACATGCAATTGACGGTCCGCAAATTGTTTCACCAACACCGCTTCGATCAATGTATCGTCGGGTTGTCCAATCTCTATCACGCTGGCTGCACCGATGCGTGATTTCAAATCAGCAAGTTGAATGTCCCATAAAGCCGGAGAGGTTCGCGACGTTAATAAAATATGCGCGTCATTTTCTTTGGCAAAATTATAAAGATGAAATAAAGCCTGCTGATTATCTGCGAGAAGCCTATCCACATTCTCGACCACACCTGTTTTATGATCCCCCATACTGATGTAAGGATCAACGTTCAGCTTGATCTCTATCGCCTTGGTGGCTTCTGAGAAGACTTGTGCCAAATGGCTTTTGCCGCATCCGGCCTCCCCATAAATAATCACAAAAGGCGATGGCCATTGGGGCCAGAGGTCAAGAAAAGCAACCGCTTCGCGATTACTATCAGAGACAAGAAAGTCTTCCCCGCTCATCGATGGACGGTAGTCAAATGCCAAAGGGATTTGTGGATTAGAAGGCACGAAGGTCTCTCTTATTTTTGATCGTTGGACTGGTCCGTATAAAGCCCGCTTATCAGATATTGAGCAAGTCCAAAACGCACCAGCACACCAATTATTGCAGCAACTGGTACCGCCAACATCACCCCGGTAAATCCGGCCAAGGTCCCCCCCGCCATTAATGCAAAAATAACCCAGACCGGATGGAGCCCGACTTTTTCACCCACAAGCTTGGGAGTTAAAAAATTGCCTTCTACAATTTGACCAACACCAAATACACCCGCCACCAGACCGACATGCATCAAATCATTAAATTGAACCAGTGCAATGGCGATCGAGACCCCAAAACCAAGGATTGACCCAAAATAAGGGATAAAAGAAATCAACCCGGCACCCAAGCCCACCAACAAGCCAAATTCAAGACCAATCAGCGACAAACCAAGAGCATAGAATGTGCCCAGAATGAAACACACGCTGGCTTGTCCACGCACAAACCCTGCCAGTGTTTGGTCCACCAGTTTAAATTGTTCCCGGATGGTCGGCGCATGTCGTCTGGGCAACCAACCATCAACACGCGCTACAAGCAGATCCCAATCACGCAACAGATAAAATGTCACCAGCGGTGTCAGCACAATGATCGACAGGATATCCACAACAGCGGCCCCGCCACTGATGACACGCTGTAAAATATTTCCGGCAACGCCAAAAGCTTGCTTGGCAAAACCAGCGGCACCAGCTCCCATGGATTTAATATCACTTTCCGTCACTCCAGAAAAAAGCTGGCGCACAAAAGGTTCTGCCACTTCACGGATATGATCAAAATAAACAGGTACACGTCCGGCAAAGCCAACGATTTGTGATGTCAACACAGGTAACAGAAGGGAGAGCCCCCCCAACGTAATAATAAAAAAGAAAACCGTGATCACACTGGTTGAGGCAGTGCGCGACAGCCCCCATTCTTCTAACTTATCTGCCAGCGGGTCCACCAAATAAGCAACCGCCATACCTGCAACAAACGGCGTCAGCATGTCGCGTAAAACATAGAGCAACAGAATAAATACAAGTAAAGAAATACCCCATATTTTTAACTGTTTTGATGGTTCCATTGCCTTAATCCCCATTCACCTGCGTAATCATTTGGCCCCATTGATACAAATATATGGCACCAGAAATAGCTGTGGTCAGGGCTGTCACATAGATCAGCCCGTCAATTAAAAACATCATACTTTCAACCTGCAAACCATGCACGCCCAACACACAAGATGCCAGCACAATTTGAATCGATGTATTGAGCTTACTGCTAAAATTTGGCGACATGGTTAAATTATGAGTCATAATTTCAATCAAGGTCGCTCCCATCACAATCGCAAAATCACGAAAGGCGACCAGAATAACCAGCCAAATAGGCAGAAATCCCTGCACACCCAACACCACAAACACACAAACCAATAAAAATTTATCGGCAATCGGGTCCAATAACGCCCCGATTTTTGTTTGTGCATTCATAACCTTGGCTAGATATCCATCCAATCCATCACTCACCCCTGCACCAATAAAGACCCAAAAGGCCCAGTTCAATTGATGAATCAACACCAGCCAGACAATAAAGGGGACCGCAATAATACGCCCCAACGTCAATAAATTCGGGACATTCAGCCAAAACTGCTGACTCACGAACGGCTGCCCTCACCCAAATTGACCAAAGACCAACTTTCATGTTCCAGCGTTAAGTCCAAATCCACTTGACGCAATGAACCGATCAATTGGTCCAAGTTCCCGATAAAATGAAGATTGAGCTGCACCGTATCTTTAGAAAGAAGCGCCAATTCAATACGACGTACCACAGCAACTTTTGCCAAACGCTTTTTCACACTCAACCATTCCGGTAAGCCTGTGATGTTTAAATTAACTGGCAAGACGTTGGATTGACCAAATTGCAGAAGATTCTGTCTTTTCCATTCTTCTTCAATATCGTCAGAAACTTGCATAGTGACGCGTTTGAGAAAATCTTCGCTCGTTTCCCCTTCCTGTGCACGAATGCCAAGGCTTGTATTACGGCCTTCATTGGCGCCGCCCACACGGGTGACGATCAAATCCACATCATTGGGTTGACCGTTTTCATCACGTCCTGCGACCACCAACTGCGCCACAACTGCGCTATGCACTCCATAGCGCTGTGCCATATTCAACAAAGCGGCAGGGTCAGCATCAGCGGCTTGTCGTGCTGATAGGCCAGAAATGTCCTCCAGATCGCCTAAGGGCAGTGCAATCGGCACCAAACCGTTATTGGCAGGTCTTTTGCTCCATGCCGCACTCCAGGGATTGGGTTCATCCCATAGGGTTAAACGTGTCCCATCTTTAAAAAGCGGCAGGACCAAAATGGGTTTACTGATGGTTTCCGCAAAAGGAATGGCACGTTCTTTTAATAAGTTACGAATTAAATCCGGTTTAAAGTGAAAAGTCAGCTTGGCCAGATAACGCACCGCTGATGTTTTTTCATCAGCGACAGAAAAATCAAGGATATATTGCGCCCGTTTGCTCGGTTCAACCCACGGCAACAAGCCGCGATCTTCCTTCAACGTCAAGCGATGAAGCATCAAATCAAACGCACGTTCTTGTCCCTCTGCCATCGCTTTTTTGCGTGCTTCGGTGACGTTATCTGCTGTCACATCAACATAAACGCCTTTAATTTCAAATACATCTGCGGAATTTGCATGGCGAATCAGTAAGATGGAAAAAGCCATTGCTAAAAAGATTCGTCCAATTTTCCACTTTGATCTTGTCATTCTATCCTCATTTCAGGCGTCATCGTTTTGCTATTTTTGCCCTGATTTTACTTTATATGCAAGGGGATGGCGCAAAACATACCCTCTGCAACACAAATATAACATATCTTACACTTGATTTGTGCATTGCAACATGGAATTATTGCAATGCGATAAACGACGTGAAGGAGTAATCCAATGCAAATGAGCGTTTCCCCCCAAGAAATCGCCGAACATCTTGTTCAAGAACTTGGCCACAAACAGGCCTTTGAAACTTTTAAACATCACGCAAGCCGGTGCAGAGAAGATGAGACCCGAACAATATGGGACAAGATCGGTTCTGAAATAAACCGTCTGTCCATGTTGAAGACGGGATAAACCCGCTTAATCGTGATCTGATGGCTTGAATCCACGCCCGAAGGCGTCTATTTGACAGTTTATTTGGCAATTGCCGTTAAATTGATGTTTTCTTGATTGCAAACTGACAGCAATTCAGTATGTTCTGGGCGTTCAACATCATGTATGTTGTACGCCCTTTTCACATCACTGCAATAAAGGCTGGGTCATGTCCGATCAAACAGGTCTTACGTATAAAGATGCCGGTGTCGA
>JABXIC010000279.1 GCA_013373265.1 Methylocystaceae bacterium
AGGGTTTCGTCTCCCTCGCCGCCATTAAGGCCCTCCGCCCCGTTACCGCCATAGAGTGTGTCGTTGCCTTCGCCGCCATCCAGGGTATCGTCACCCCAGTTGTCACCGCCTTTTAAGACATCGTCGCCAGAGCCGCCGGTCAAGACATCGTCCCCGCCGCCACCATCCAGTGTATCCGCGCCAGAGCCACCTTCTAACTTGTCATTTCCCCAGCCGCCATCAAGGTTATCATTACCAGAACCGCCATGCAGGGTATCGTGACCAGAGTCACCAACCAGTTCATCATCGCCAGAACCGCCGACAAGGAAATCGTTGCCTGAACCACCGTCAAGGTGATCATCACCGCCTTCACCGTAGATTTCGTCATCTCCGGACCCGCCATCAAGGGTGTCATTGCCATTGTTTGAATTGGTATCAGTTGTGGCATCTAGGTTATCGCCATTATCGCCATACATGACGTCATCGCCGGAACCGCCATAGACAACATCGTCGTCTGCACCACCAGCCATGAGGTCATCACCATAGTTATTCCATTGGTTGCCGACAATGTCGTCACCTTCATTCCCTTCGTAAAGTTCTTTACCGCCAGTTCTCCAAGCATGATGATTGCCATGTTGGTGATCATTACCATGGTCGCCTTGGTTATGTGAAAAGGCCCCGTTTCCACCCATGTCATCTTTGGCTTCATCAAATGTGCGATATCCGTCATTGTTGACACCTTCATTCTCGGCATCGGTCATATAAGTATTATTGCCGTCACTATTGTCAGGAGAGTCGCTTACAGGAATTTCAAGATTACTTGTAGAGGTTGCAGTGTTGCCATTTTCATCGGAAGCTGTGACGGAAGCTGAGAGGTTAAAGTCTTCTGAACCTTCCGGTACACGAATTGACACATCACCAAGATTTTCAGGTGCAATCGTTACAGAACCATCTGTGACCGTCACTTGTTCGCCGTTGACCAAGATGATTGCATTATCGGGTACGCCAGATAATGTCACACCTGACAAACTTTCTGATCCATCAGTTGACACATTTAGTGTCAAAGGAAGCTCAACGAAGGTTTCAGTATCAGAAGCTTCAAAGTCTACAGAATGGATAAGGTAATCGTCACCTTCAGATGGGGCGCTGAATACAATTTGGTCAAAGTCTACACCACCATCGGCCGTAAATGTAATGGCATCTTCAACACCATCGCTACCGCCATCGATCTGACCTTCACCCACTTTCACGCCATCTTGGAAAAGCTCGTAACTTGCACTCTCATGTGGATTTAAATAGGCAAAAGATACATCGACAGAACTGACATCTTGATCGAAATCGATAATCAATTCTTCAGATTGTTCTGAACCATTGTCATAGCCGATTTCACCATCCGCTGCACCGTGTGTTGCACCTTTAACCCCGAAACCTTCAGGGGCATTACCACCGCTAACAGTCACATTATTGGTTGAAGCTTCGGTTAGTTCTCCGTTTACGATGGTACGACCGCTCACCGTAAAGCCGCTGTCGCTCGCATTATAGTTGTCAGAGGTGATGCTAACGTCATGTGTCGCATCACCAGGAACTTCTTCAGAAGTTGCTTCACCAACAGACATTGAAATTGTCGGTGCAGTCGTTGTTGTGGTCGCTGTATCCCCATCCATTTCAGATGAAGTTACGGAAGCTGACAGGTTAAAGTTTTCTGTACCTTCAGGTACACGGATTGACACGTCACCAAGATTTTCCGGTGAAATTGTTGCCGAACCGTCTGTTACTGTTACTTCCTGGCCATTAACCAGTAAGGTTGCGCCATCGGGAATATCAGATAATGTAATATCGGAAAGAGTTTCAGACCTGTCTGTGTCTGAAAGTGCGACCTCGACATCGACTGGATATTCAAGATACGTCGCTGTGGGGGCTGGTATATCTTCAACAGCTTGTATGTTATCGATAAACATACCGCGTCCACCATTCGCGCCATCACCAATAGAGACAAATTCAACCTTCATCGGCTCGCCTGTGCCGGAGAAACTAAAGGAAGCATCTTGCCAATCATTATGGCTATTGTTGGAATTGTCGTGGTGAAATTCCGCAACAGTCTCACCATTAACGCGGACTTCTATGGCATTGACTTGTTCGTCATAGCCTGGTCGTCCTGAATAATTGAAGTCGAAGGTGTAGGTTGCGCCATCTTCAGTATCGATAACTCTGTTAACACTCTCGGCATCATCATAATGATTGCCCGTGTCTTCGTTTAATTCAATGTAGTTATTACCACTATCTGAGTTATCCTCACTGCCGTTACGGACCTCAATGGCGTCAGATTCTGTATTCCAACCTTCAACTGAATTTTGGAAGGATGCATCGACAGATTCAAAGTTTGAAGTGAATAGGGTATTTGATTGCGCCTCTCCAACGTTGACAGTGACACTAGAGGGGGCACCGACATTGATGGATAGTGTTGGTGCGTCTGCAACACCTTCAACCGAAACAGTACCTGTTGTTGCAACAGTGTCCGTCCCATCAGAGACATCGTAAGACAGATTTATATCGCCACTAAAGTCATCAGCAGGCTCAAACGTCCATGTACCATCACCATTGTCGGTTAAAGTACCACCATCTGCTGAGAAGTTTTGGACAGACAATGTATCACCATCCACATCAGAAGCATTGGCGAGCAGGCTGTCTTCAGAGATGGTGATGGTGCCGTCTTCGTTCATGCTGAAGGATGTTGGGGCAGAGACATCAGCTGCGTCATTGACTTCGGCGACCTCGATGGTGCCTGTGGCGGCAGTTGTGGTTGTGCCGTCAGAGACATCGTAAGACAGGTTGACTTCCCCGTTGAAGTTTTCATCCGGGGTGAAGGACCAGGTGCCGTCGCCGTTATCTGTGAGTGTGCCGTCATCAACAGAGAGGTTTTGAACAGAC
>JABXIC010000006.1 GCA_013373265.1 Methylocystaceae bacterium
AAACCATCCATTTCTGGCATAACGCAATCCATTAAAATGACATCGGGTGTCACTTTTTCAATTAATTCCAATGCTTTTCGTCCGCCTAATGCGACGAGAACGGTTGCACCCGTTTCTTCTAAAGCATCTGTCACCATGCTGAGTGTGTCAGGGGAATCATCGACGACAAGAATGATTTCACGGGTTTGCGTATTATGGGGCATTTTTCAATTCCTCTAGGAGAGTCATGAACTTGTTAATCTCAAATCTTTGAATAAGCGTTTTCAAGTGTGTCAGATCAATCGGTTGATCAGACGAAGCGGATTCAATTTCTTTAAGCTTGAGGGTAATTCCTCTGATATGACCAATTTCGCCAAGCCTATAAAGTTCTTCTAGATCATGGGCGCTAAGTGTCCCTTTTTCGGGGGCAGAGAGGGGGAGGTCTTGTTCAATATTTTCATAGATATTCGCATCTTCATAAATCCATTTAATTGGAAGAACGGTGCTTATTTGTTTGAGCAAGACAGGCACGACAACGGGTTTCATTAAATAGTGATCGTCATTCACACCTGAAGCGACAATGCGTTCATTGCGATTATTGGCAGAAATCATCATGATGGGGACGTTTTCACCAAAACGTTTGCGTAAAATCCGTGCAAGCTGCCATCCATCCATTTCGGGCATGGACACATCCAGAAGATATAAATCCGGTTCAATGTCTTCAATGATACGAAGGGCGTTGATGCCGTCAGTGACACTGTAAACCTGAAAACCTAAGGGGCAGAGGACGTCTTCCAGCAATCCACGGTGTTCTGGCGTATCGTCTGCAATCAGGATTGTTTGTGGTTTGCCTTCATACCCTATGATGCGGCTGCCGCTTTCGAGTTCTTGTACGTCAGTTGATGCTTCGGACAGGAAGAGGCGAATGTTGAAAATACTACCACGACCGGGTTTGCTTTTTAAGGTGATCTCACCGCCCATCAATTCGGTTAAAATTTTGCAGATGGCAAGCCCCAATCCAATCCCTTGCGTATTTAAGGAATGCGGGGCTGTGACACGTTCAAAGGGTTGAAAAATACGTTCTTGGTTTTCCGGGGCAATGCCAATGCCTGTATCAATGATGGTAAATTCGGCAACATCGCTGCGATAGCGCACTTTTAAAGTTACGGTCCCGTTGGGTGTAAATTTAATGGCATTGGTCAATAGATTGAAAATGACCTGTCGCAAACGTTTTTCATCCGTATATACAAAATGAGGCAGATTTAAAGGTCGGATTAGTTTGAACTCAATGCCCGCATTTGCGGCTTGAAGATTAAAAACATTTTCAATCTGGTTTAAAAACTCCACCATATTGACCCGTTCACGGATCAGATGAATGCGACCTGACTCAATTTTTGAAATGTCAGCAATACCTTCAATCAATTGGGCGAGGTGGTCTGAATTGCGCCGGATAACACTGATGGCATTTTTGCGATTGGGGGGAATGGTTTCATCTTTTTCCAGAATTTGGGCATAGCCAAATATGGCATTCAATGGTGTTCTTAATTCATGGGCCAATCCGGTGACATAGCGACTTTTTGCGATGTTGGCAGCATCTGCAACTTCTTTTGCGTGCTGTAAGGCGATGTCGGTGTGCTTATGCGCTTCAATTTCTTTATGCAACCGAGCTGTTTGTCGTGACGTTTCTTCTTGTGCCACGCGGCGGCTTTCGCGGGCAAGAACCAAAAGCCAGGACACGACACCGGACACAATCATTAAAATGACAAAGGCTTGCCACAAGATGGAGGAAATGACTTCTTTGGGCACCTCAGCATCAAGGGTGGATTGAAAATAGAGAAGAAGGAGAATACTTGCCAGCACCGTTCCAATCAGAAAATGCAAACCAATATAGTTGCTGATCTGGGTGTTGGCCCAGCCATAGGCTCTTTGGGGCAATATGGCTTTTAAGGCACTGAGAATTTGGTCGCCAAAGCGCGCATTTGTCTTGCACATATCATTACATTGGGCGTCTAGCGAACAACATAACGAACAGATTGGACCTGCATAAGCCGGGCAGGTTGCTAGATCTTCGATTTCAAACGTGTGTTCACAGATACAACATTTATCAGTTTTAACGTCACTGTCATACTGATGGTGGGGACGTGCGATGTAATATTTTCCCTTGGTGACAAATGCGATGAGGGGGGAGGTCACAAAAGCAGTGCCAAGGGCGATAAAGGAAGACAGGGCATGTGCCTCAACCCCCAGAAAACCGCTGAAAGATATCATGGAAAAAGTGGTTGCTAACACCATCGCACCAACGCCAACAGGATTGATGTCGTAAAGATGTGCACGTTTAAATTCAATATGGGGTGGGCTCAATCCTAACGGTTTATTGATCACCAGATCAGCCACAAGCGCACCCACCCAAGCAACGGCCACCAGAGCATAGATGCCGAGGATTTGTTCTAACGCTCTGTAAATTCCCATTTCCATGAGCAACAGGGCGATTACAACATTAAAAACCAGCCAGACCACACGGCCCGGATGGCTATGGGTCAGGCGTGAGAAAAAGTTCGACCAGGCAATTGAGCCAGCATAGGAATTTGTCACATTAATTTTAACTTGGGAGAGGATGACAAAAATTCCCATGACTGCAAGCGCCACATTGGGGGAAGAAAAGACTTGTTGAAAAGCAACCAGATACATATGGCTGGGTTCAGATGCCAATTCACGTGGGAGAAAATGTTGTAACGCATAATAGGCGAGAAAAGACCCCGCCATTAACTTTATGGCCCCGACAATAATCCACCCCGGTCCAGCGGTGATGAGCGCCCACCACCATGTCCATTTGTTTTCTTGTGTTTTAACCGGCATAAAACGCAAGAAATCGACTTGTTCCCCAATTTGGGCGATCAATGAAAACAGCACAGAACTTGCCGCACCAAACAAAAGAATATTGAAACTGGCCCCGGCCTCTTGGGCGTCCCCATTAAAATTTGTCCAGTCTGAGAAAACGTCAAAATTTGAAAAACCGATGTACAGGAAGGGCAGGAGATGGAGCACAACCCAAAAAGGCTGTGTCCATATTTGAAACTTGCTGATGAAAGTGATGCCGTGGGTGACGAGTGGGATAACGATCACGGCGCTAATCAAATAACCGATGCTTAAGGGGATATTGAAGACCATTTCCAAGGCTGTTGATAAAATGACAGCTTCAATGGCAAAAAAGATAAAGGTAAAGGATGCATAGATTAATGATGTGATGGTTGACCCGATATACCCAAAACCAGCACCGCGCGATAATAAATCGATATCAACACCATATTTTGCCGCATAGAAGCTAACCGGAAGACCGGTTAAAAAAAGCAAGATGGCGACCACAAAAATAGCGAGAGCGGCATTTGTAAAACCGTAACTGAGTGTTACGGCCCCGCCAATGGCTTCCAAGGCAAGAAAGGAAATTGCTCCAAGTGCCGTATTACCGACACGCAAAGAGGACCAACGCCGTGCCTGCTTTGCCGTAAAACGCAGGGCAAAATCTTCAAGGGTCTGGTTTGCGACCCATTGATTATATTGCCGTCGAATCCGCGTTATTCTTTGCGTTGTTGCCATTTGTCTTTCTCACGTCATTTGTTCAGTCAATGTGCTCGATTTATGTGATTATACTGCAATGCACAATAAAGCGTTTATTATTTTTAAACGCTTCCAACTTTCAACTTAAACAAGATTTTTTTGAAATAATCATTTGTTTTCAAATATTTGAATAAGTTTATCTTACGCGCGTGTTCAAATTATTCCCTTCGTATTTTGATAAGCTATGACAAAACCAGTCGAAAGCGAATACGTCATTTGACGCATTGTTGCATCGCGAAAAATCTAACACCATTTGGACCGTCGGCAATGATTGCCTTCAAGCGTTTGTTTTTTGTTCATTGGAAATGAGGAAATTATGTCCAGACATCACACGACAGATTCAACATTGTTCAGCGCTTTACGGCGCAAGTTCATCTTAGGTATGGCAGCATTGCCCGTAGTTGCTATGGCTCCCTTCAACTCATTTGCTTCAGATGTGAATACAACCGGCTTGGCTGTTACTGACGACGAAGTGACCGTTGGTATTTTGCACTCCGTTACCGGGACGATGGCGATTTCTGAAACCGGTTCGGTTCAGGCAGAAAAACTTGCGATTGATCAAATCAACGCCATGGGCGGTGTGCTGGGTCGCAAGATTAAATTCATTCAGGAAGATGGCGCCAGTGATTGGCCGACTTTTGCAGAAAAATCCAAAAAGCTTTTGGTGAATGACAAAGTGGCAGCCGTGTTCGGTTGTTGGACGTCAGCATCACGTAAAGCCGTTTTGCCCGTCTTTGAACAATATAACGGTATGCTCTATTACCCGACTTTCTATGAAGGTCTGGAACAATCCCCTAACGTGATCTACACAGGTCAAGAAGCCACACAACAAATTCTTGCTGGTATCGATTGGGTTGTTAAAGAAAAAGATGCGAAAAGTTTCTTCCTGCTGGGCTCTGACTACATTTGGCCGCGCACATCCAACAAAATTGCCCGCAAGCACATCGAGAAAAAAGGCCTGAAAGTTGTCGGCGAAGAATATTATCCGCTGGGTCACACGCAATTTAACTCTGTCATCAATAAAATCCGTTTGAAAAAACCGGATGTGATCTACGCGATTGTCGTGGGTGGTTCAAACGTGGCTTTCTACAAACAGCTTAAAGCTGCTGGTATCGACCTGAAAGCCGACAATATTACCTTGTTGACGATCTCTGTTACAGAAGACGAAATTCGTGGCATTGGCGGCGAAAACATCGAAGGCGCTTACGCTGCGATGAAATATTTCCAAAGCCTTGATAACGAAAACAACAAAGCTTTCGTTAAAGCGTTCAAAGAAAAATGGGGCTCTGATATTGTTATCGGCGACGTGACGCAAGCTGCGTACCTTGGCCCGTGGTTGTGGAAAGCTGCTGTCGAAAAAGCCGGAAGCTTTGATATTGATAAAGTCCGCGCTGCCTCTCCTGGTATTGAGCTGACAACAGCTCCTGAAGGCTATGTCCGTATCCACGAAAATCATCACCTTTGGTCTAAAACCCGCGTTGGTTTGGCACAGAAAGATGGTCAATACAAAGTGGTCTACGAAACAAAAGAGCTGATGGAACCGAACCCGTTCCCTAAAGGTTATCAATAAGCAAGTCACCAACCGGGCGGTGTAACGCCGCCCGGATCGGTTTTTTTCAAACATTTTATTCATTCTCAGGATTGCACTCTTGCAACCGATTTAAAGGAGAACCCCATGTTTGATGGATACACATTCAGTGAGCTTACATCCATTCTCGCGATGCAAGGTTTTGCAGGATTGATCCTGTTTTCAGTGTTCGTTCTGATGGCACTTGGACTGGCCATTATTTTTGGTCAAATGGGCGTTATCAATATGGCCCATGGTGAATTTATGATCCTGGGTGCTTACGTCACTTATATTTGTTCACATATTTTTTCAACCTATCTGCCGTCGCTATTTGGTATTTATTTTTTCATTGCGATGATACTCGCCTTCTTTGCCGCTGGTGCGCTGGGGGCCTTGGTCGAATGGGCCATGATCCGACATCTTTATAAGCGTCCTCTTGATACGTTGCTGGCCACATGGGGCCTCAGCCTGATTTTGCAGCAGGTATATCGTTCAGTTTTTGGCGCTCGCGAAGTTGGCGTGACGTTACCGGATTACCTTTTGGGCTCTTTCCAACTGACTGACATTATTGAAGTGCCGATTAATGGTGTGTTCGTCATGTGTCTGACCTTTTTAATCACCCTTGGCGTTGCCTATCTGATGTTTAAGTCCACATGGGGCAAACAAGTGCGCGCTGTTGTGCAAAACCGTGCCATGGCAGGTGCTGTCGGGATCAATACTGAAAAAGTCGATAGAGGCACTTATGCTCTTGGTTGCGGGATTGCCGGTGTCGCAGGCAGTGCGTTTACAATGGTCGGTTCAACCGGACCAACATCAGGTCAGCTTTATATTGTGGATACCTTTCTGGTTGTTGTTTTTGGTGGGGCACAAAGCCTGCTGGGTACGATTGCCTCAGCCTTTGCCATTTCCCAATCACAATCCACTCTTGAATTCTTCCTCAGCGGGTCTATGGCCAAAATTCTCACGCTCTTGACGGTGGTCGGCATTTTGATGCTGCGTCCGCAAGGGTTGTTCTCTCTTAAAATTCGTCGCTAAGGAGGAAGATTTTATGAAATTCAATATATCTTCATTTGCGACCCGTACAGAAATCGTTGGCTTTATTGCTTTGGCGGTTCTCATCGTGGTCATTCTTCCGCTCGGTTTAGATATCTTCCGCCTTAATTTGGTTGGCAAATATTTGACATATGCCTTTGTTGCCATTGGTTTGGTTCTCTGTTGGGGGTCGGGTGGTATTCTCAGTCTGGGCCAAGGGGTGTTCTTTGGTTTGGGCGGCTATTGCATGGCCATGTTCCTGAAACTTGAATCTTCCACGCCGGAAGCGACTAAAATCCAGTCAACACCCGGCATTCCAGACTTTATGGATTGGAACCAATTGACGGCACTGCCAACCTTTTGGGAACCGTTCCATTCTTTGCCCCTTACCATCATCGCGATTGTATTGGTGCCGACTGTACTGGCTTATATATTAGGGGCTGCAATGTTTAAACGCCGTGTGGGCGGGGTTTATTTTGCCATCATTACCCAAGCCATTGCCGCGATCTTGACCATTTTGATCATCGGTCAGCAAGGTTATACGGGTGGTGTGAACGGGATTACAGATTTGCGCACCCTTTTGGGTTGGGACATCCGTACTGAAAACGCACAGTTTATATTGTATTTCGTCAATGCTGCTTTCCTGTTTGCTGTTCTCTTGTTGGCACAATTTGTCAGACGTTCAAAACTGGGTCGTTTGTTGGTTGCCATGCGTGAAAAAGAAGATCGTGTCCGTTTTTCCGGTTACAGCGTTGCCAACTTCAAAATCTTTATCTTCTGTCTCGGTGCTGCAATCTCAGCCATCGGGGGGGCGATGTTTACTTTGCAAGTCGGCTTCATGTCACCTTCTTTCGTCGGGATTGTGCCCAGCATTGAGATGGTGATTTTTAC
>JABXIC010000070.1 GCA_013373265.1 Methylocystaceae bacterium
CCGTGCAGCGGCAGCCAGCAGTGGCGATATTAACAAACGAGAAGGCGACGGCTTCAGTCTGAACATCAAACAGTCTAAAGCCGATGACGATTCCGTCTATGTGATTATTCAAAGCGATTTATCAGAAAAAATACCAACCCTTTTATATATTATTGAAGAGGCAAACACACATCGGTTGGTTCTGGATGATTTCTTTGATAGTGAAACACAAATTCTCCTTTCAAAAAAAGCCGATGCCCCCCTCTTGAAAGCCTTGCACAATCCGGGAAGTGAAGTCATTCTGCGGTAATGAAAATTCGCATCTATATCGCCACCACAGAAGGCCCGGTTCAAGTCCAACGCCTGACCCAAGAAGACCCTGATGTACGCTCTGTCGTTTGCCTGAATGGCACGGCCAAAGCGCTGCCCATTTCACGCGACTACGATGCCTTTATCAAAGAACCGACAGGGGTTGTGCAACGTTCCTTTGACCACCCTGCCTTTCGTATGGATGTTGATGGCCCCATTACCGATGGCAACAGTTGGCAGCTCGGCGCCTTTGTTGCCCATGCCCTGTTTGCTGAAAACCGCCTCGCCACCCCGGATGAAAAGGTCGATAATGCTCTGTGGCTTACCGGAGAATTGGACCGTGACCTAAATGTGCGTCCGGTTGATCATATTCAGGAAAAGCTAAAAGCTTCCAAATCCCTGTTTGAACAATTACGCCAAGAAGACGTGCGTCTTTTTTGTTTTATCCCCGGTGGAGCCGGATTGGTGCCGGACGATGATTTTCTGGAAGAAATGAAAATTGATGGCGATATGCTGCGGCTGGAATCGATCATCGACATTCACCGTATCGTCAAACGCTTTGAACTGAATAACCCTAACCCAATTGAAGACGAGAATGCCGAAGGAGAAGACGACGACCTAGATGAAAACGATGTCATCGACCTTTATAAACCTGACAAGGACGCCCCGCCTCCGATCAAAGATCGCAATAAATTCTTTAAACCTATCGTTTTAGGCATAGCGGTGCTCGCACTTGTCATCGGGTTATATCTTCAATTTGAAGACAATATTCTTGCCCTACGCGCTGGTAGCCTCAGGCTTGGCATCAGTGAATTGCGTGCCAATACGGACCAAGGCTGTGAAAAACCCGATAAAATCCCCTTGGACCGTGACGGCACCAGCTTTCCCGCCAGTTCTTTAGATGGCTTATGTGCCTTGGAAATCACCGTCAACAATCTGGGCAGTCCGGCCTATATGTGGGCCTTTGCCCAACGTTTGGAAGATGGGCATTATTTGCTGGCGGATCGTGAAAGCCTCACTCAAGCCGATATGCAAAAAGGGATCATCGGCTGGCGCATGATCCTGCCCAAAAAACTCAGCCGTTCAATCGACTATCGCTTGGTCGCCCTGGCGGCTTCCCACCCATTGACCGACTCGGTTAACCGCATGTTGCGCACCTCTTTTGGTGATGGTCCACCGGACTGGGACAAAATAAAAGCACAACTGATTGAAGAAAAAATCACCGTCATAAGCGCCCTGCATTCGCTGGAACGTTAAGAAACCTAAAGCTAAACTTCAAACTGTTCACGCAAGATGCGTTCTTCCAGATTATGTTCCGGGTCATAAAGGACGTGGGAAAACAGGCTACGGTCTTCATAGACTTTCACCTTCAGCACATCGCGAAACTCATTAAAGTCGGCAGACACACCCACCGGGCGTTTCTGTTCATCCAGAATTTCAAAGGTGACAGAGGCTGTATGAGGTAAGATCGCACCGCGCCAACGTCTGGGGCGATAGGCTGAAATGGGCGTTAAAGCCAGCACCCCGGCGCCCAAAGGCAAGATGGGGCCATAAGCAGACATGTTATAAGCCGTTGATCCGGCCGGGGTGGAAATCAACAGGCCATCACAAACCATTTCAGAAATACGCACCACCCCATCCACACAAACTCGAATATGGGCCGCTTGACCAGTTTCACGAAACAAGGAAACCTCGTTATAGGCAATGGCTTCATAGGTCTTGCCTTTTTTACTTTCCGCCTGCATGCGCAAAGGATGGATTTCGATACCCTGCATGCGTTCTATACGTTCATACAAACCTTCTTCGCGATATTCATTCATCAAAAAACCAACAGAGCCCCGGTTCATCCCAAAGACAGGCTTTTTGAGGTGCAAATATTTATGAAGGGTCCGCAGCATAAAACCATCCCCGCCCAAAGCGATGATGATATCTGCTTTATCCGGTCTCACATGGTCATATAAACCACATAAACGCGACATAGCATCTTGCGCGCTTTCGGACTTTCCGGCAACGAATGCAATTTTTTTATCGGACATCGGTCCCTACCCAATTCTTCATCGCCATACTATGACTCAGCTTTAGCCGCCTGTCACGCTCATATGACGATTGAGTGCAGGTCCGTCATGACTATCATCAATCACAAACTCATGGCCTTTCGGCTTTAAGTTCAGAGCGTTGTCGATAGCTGCTTGTAGTGGTTCGTCACTTTCACTTGCACGTACAATCTCGCGCAAATCCACATTACCATCTTGGCCCAAACACATATAAAGCACGCCTTTGCAGGTCAGGCGCATACGGTTACAGCTTTCACAAAATCCATGGCTTAACGGTGTGATAAAACCAATACGGTTACCTGTTTCTTTGACATCAACAAAACGTGCCGGTCCCCCCGTGGCATAGTCCGTATCCGTGATGGTCCATCGTTTTGCAATACGTGCACGCACTTCTGTTAAAGGGAGATAATTGTCAACACGTGAGCCGCCAATCTCCCCCAATGGCATGGTTTCAATAAAAGTCAGGTCAAACCCGTTATCTGCCACAAAGGCAAGCAGGTCATCCAATTCGTTATCCGTTTGACCTTTCAAAGCGACCGTGTTGATTTTTATTTTCAGTCCGGCTTTCTTGGCCGCTTCCAATCCGGCCAACACCTTTTCCAGCTTGCCATGGCGAGTGATCTCAGTAAATCGATCTGAATCCAACGTATCCAAAGACACATTGATGCGTTTGATGCCAAAATCCACCAAAGACTGTGCGTATTTTTGCAGTTGAGAACCATTGGTCGTTAAGGTCAGTTCTTTCAAAGCACCCGTTTTCAGATGGCGAGAGAGATGTTCAATCAAACCCATAATGCCATGACGCACCAACGGTTCCCCACCCGTTAAGCGGATTTTGGTAACCCCCCGATTGATAAAGGCAGAACAAATACGTTCCATTTCCTCAAAAGACAAAATATCTTGCCGAGGTAAAAACGTCATATCTTCCGCCATACAATAGGTACAACGAAAATCACAACGATCCGTTACCGAAACTCTAAGATATGTAATCGTGCGACCGAAGGTGTCCTTCATGGCTTTACCCTATTTTATTTTCTTTTAACGCATTTATAAAACATATGAACAATATCATGATTAACTTAGGTCAAATACCAGCAATTAGTAGGGTCTTTCATCAAAAGCAACGCCTTGACCATCCCGCCAAATCACGATTTTTCAACAAGGGACTAAGTCCTAAAGCCAACATCTCTTGGCAATAAAGGCTTTTCGTTTCATCCGTATATTCTGCAGCAAAGACTGTTTTGTTTTGTTTTATGAAGGGAGTAGTAGCCTGACACCATCCTTGGGCATAGCAATCTTCAACCATCGCCCAATCAAAAACATGAACGAGTTCAGACATTTGATCAGGATCATTTTTCAAGCCAATTGACAATCCTCGCTTATGAGCTTCAGCAGCCAGAAATCGATTAAACTTCAACTGATCCTGATTGCTGATCTTAAAACCAGTATTATTTTGGTATCCATCCACGTTATCTGGTTCTATCCCATCAAAACCTTTGTCACGACATAAATCGAACCGTCTCTTAAGAATAGGAGAAAGTTTGTGAATTCTACGGATATCCAGCCATCTTTCTCCCGCCCAATCATCATAGCTTTTTCCTAGCAGCTCTTGCGGGAAATCGTTTTTGTCCTCACGCCAATTTTCCCAGGCCCCTACATTGATATAACAGACAACGCGACTGCCGCGTTTTTGATACTGTCGGACTTTTTCAACGGACGTATCAAATAAATCCAGATCGATCATCTGTACGGGTACATCTGCGCGAAAAGGTTCCGTTAATTGCCAATCCCAAGACAGAATACCCATCGGTTTCCACCAGTCTTGCGCAGCATACGCTGAAGAAGCGACCAGCATAAACAGACAGGTGGACAGAAAGACACTTTTTGCCTTATCTTTCATCCTTATCCCTTAATCGTATGGGCGTGATTAAGGGGCCCGTGACCTTGCCCATAACCGGGTGCCGTTTTAATGGCTTCCAATACATATGATCTGGCACGTTCTACCGCTTTTTCAATCGTTAATCCTTGTGCAATTGATACCGCAATGGCAGAAGCCGTGGTACAGCCCGTGCCATGGGTGTGACGTGTTTTAATGCGTGGACCTTCAAATTTATGCATCGACCCATCAGCTTCAAATAAATAATCACGAACCAGATCGCCGGCCTCGTCAAAATGACCACCCTTCATTAAAACGGCTTTTGGCCCATATTCAAAAAGCTTTTGTGCGGCTTTTTGCATATCTTCTATTGTCTTAATGGATAGATCACATATTTTTTCAGCTTCCGGCACATTAGGGGTCAGCACAAAAGCGCGTGGGATCAGGTGTGTTTTTAATGCTTCCAGCGCCTCTTTCGCCAACAAAGACGCACCGCCCTTTGCAACCATGACCGGGTCAACCACCAAGGGAATATCCAATCCCATTTCGTCCAACACATCGCATATGGCATGAATCGCTGCGGGTTGACTGAGCATCCCTGTTTTGATGCAATCTGCCCCCAAATCTGACAAGACAACGCGGATTTGTTCTGCAATAAAATCAGGCGGCACATCATGAATCCCCGTTACCGCCTGGGTATTTTGCGCCGTCAAGGCCGTAATCGCTGTCATGGCAAAGCCACCAAGACAAGTGACGGTTTTTAAATCAGCCTGAATCCCGGCACCGCCGCCGCTGTCGGACCCCGCGATAATGAGTACACGTCCCGTCATGACACATCCAGTACAGCAGCCACAATATCATCAACCACCTGTTCAACCAACTTCGGGTCTTGCCCTTCTGCCATCACGCGAATCAGTGGTTCAGTACCTGATTTACGGATCAACACGCGCCCTGTGCCGTTTAATCGGTCTTCCCCCTCACTGATGGCCTGCTTAACACTGTCAACTTCTAACGGGAAGGTGATCCCATAGCGCACGTTTTTCAATATTTGCGGATATGGGTCAAACAGTTTGCAAACCTCACTCGTCGGTTTGCCTTGTTCCACCAAGACCGCCAGTACTTGCAGGGCAGCCACCAAACCATCGCCTGTGGTGGCGTAATCGCCCAACACAATATGACCGGATTGTTCCCCACCGACATTAAAGTTATCAGCGCGCATGCGTTCAACGACATAACGATCACCTACCTGGGTACGTTCCAGCGTTAACCCCTGACCTTCAAGATATTTTTCTAACCCCATATTGGACATGACAGTTGCCACCAAACCGCCACCTTTCAGCAGGCCGCGTTTGTGCATATGGGTGGTGACCAGCCCCATAATCTGGTCCCCGTCAATCACTTGCCCATGTTCATCACAAATGATCAAACGGTCCGCATCCCCATCCAGAGCAATGCCGATATCTGCCCCATGTGTAATCACCTGATCACACAGGGTTGCGGTTGAGGTGGAGCCACAGTCTTTATTGATATTAAAACCATTAGGTGACACCCCGACGGAGACAACATCAGCCCCCAATTCCCATAACACTTCTGGGGCTACCTTATAAGCCGCACCATTGGCGCAATCGACGACAATTTTTAAACCATCCAAGCGCAAGTCACTGGGGAATGTTTTTTTCGCAAACTCCACATAGCGCCCGCTGGCATCTTCCAACCGTCTGGCACGGCCCAATTGATCAGGGGCGACAAATTTTGAAGACAAATCACTTTGGATCAGTTTTTCCAGCTTCAATTCCACCACATCCGGCAGTTTATATCCATCCGGTCCAAACAATTTAATACCATTATCCACAAAGGGATTATGGGAGGCAGAAATCATTACCCCAAGGTCACAGCGCATGGAATGCGTCAACATGGCGACCGCTGGTGTTGGCATTGGGCCAACCAGTAACACATCCATCCCCATGGAGGTAAAACCAGCCACCAAGGCGGGTTCAATCATATAACCTGACAAGCGGGTATCTTTACCGATTACCACACGATGACGATGGGTCCCGCGCACAAAATAATGCCCTGCTGCCATTCCGACCTTCATGGCGATTTCCGCCGTCATCGGATGACGATTGGCCGTGCCGCGAATACCATCTGTACCAAAGAGTTTACGTGTCATCTTATTATCTTTTTTGTTTGATCATCCCTGCAAAAGCAAGGATATCATTGATCCTTTAGAAAAACCCCTGACTTTACAAGGATGGCGTTTGTTTTAGCACTTGGGTTCATGAAGCGCAAATGTTAGCCTCACCTTCTTAGTCACTTTTATTGCTGTTTGATGAAAACCATCCCTCATATCCATCGTGAAGAAACCGAAGAAAAGAAATCGCGCTTTCTGGCGTTTCTCATCCCCTTCAATCTTTATGAGGACGAACTGGATCGATTGCGCCAAGAACACCCCAAAGCCAATCACCACGTCAGCGCCTTTCGCTATTTTGATCAAGACAAGCGCTTACATGAAGGGGCCAAGGATGACGGGGAACCTTCAGGCTGTGCCGGAATGCCCGCCCTAAAGGTCCTGCAAGGCGAAGAGTTGGTGAATGTGGCAGTTATTATTGTGCGTTACTTCAGTGGCATCAAGCTCGGCACAGGCGGCATGGCACGCGCTTATGCAGGGGCAGCCAAAGCCGTTATCGCATCAGCCCCACTAGAAGAGTTCGCCCACCAGACCTCTATAACCTTAAGCGCTGTGTTTGAACGCATCAGTGATCTGGAACGCTTGTTGCACACCATTCCAATCAACATCACAGATCGTCGCTATACAGAAAACGGAATTGAGATTGATGTAAATGGGGATGAAGAAAATATTAGAAACCTTGCAACTGAATGGGACAGGCTCAATTATTGAGCCGTCCACACATCCAGTGCCTGTTTTGTTTCTGCAACATCATGAACGCGGACAAATTGCATGCCTGTATTTGCCCCTTGAATGGCAGCGGCAAGAGAGCCGGGTAAGCGGTCTTTGGCGGGCATATCTCCGCAGATTTTAGCGATAAAGCTTTTACGTGATGCGCCCAAAAGAACGGGGCAGCCAAGGCCATGATACAATGCCAATTGGTTGAGGACTTCCAGATTATGGTCCAAGGTTTTACCAAAGCCTATGCCCGGATCAATGCAGATATTTTCCCGCTGAATACCTGCCGCTTCACAGGCTTTTATCCGCTCTGCCAAATAATCATAAACATCCAGCGCACAATCATCATACACCGGGTTTGCCTGCATGGTCTGAGGCTCACCCTGCATATGCATCAACATCACCGGGACATCCAGACGGGCCGCGACCTCTAGCGCCCCTGCCCCTTCCAGCGCGGTCACGTCATTAATGATATCGGCCCCCGCTTTGACGGCAGCTTCCATCACAGCAGCATTGCGCGTGTCGATGGAAATTTTAACGCCTTGTCCTTGCAGCCCTTCAATCACCGGCACCACACGGCGGATTTCTTCTTCAATACTCACCGGGGCGGCACCCGGTCGGGTGGATTCCCCACCAATATCCAGAATATCAGCCCCGGCTTTTACCATCATTTTGCCATGGGCAATGGCGGTGGCCGCATCAAAATTGTCCCCGCCATCGCTGAAACTGTCCGGCGTGACATTCACAATCCCCATAATCAGCGGCGTATTTATGACCTGAAGACCTGCGTAATTCTTTAAAGTGGATTCGGTTCGATCCAAAAGGGTGCCGATATAACAGACGACATCTTCGCCTTCGTTTTGTGCCCACTCCATCAAAGGGGCACGACCCAGTTGATAGCGCGTCACCTGCCCGTTTTTGCGCACAATGAGTTCATAAAACCCAAAGGCAAAACGACCTTGGCGATAAGGGGCCAAGGGGCGCACATAGAGTGTTTTGGAAAGATCGTCATCAGATGTGATAAAGCCGACAGGTAAAGTCATCGAAATTATACCCCTAAAATGCGTCGCCCCCGCAAAAGCGAGGGCCCAGATGGTCTGGATTCCCGCATTTAGCGCGGGAATGACATTTTCTTCTTTTATTCGCCCGGTTGCGGTTCCGGTTCAATACCGTTGCCCGGGCTGTCTTTTTTATGACCCGCACTTGGGATTGTGCTTTTACGTCCGCCGCCTTCGCCAGAACCGGATGTCCCGGTACGATCTGGTGGGTTACCATTGAGCAATTCTTTGATCTCGTCACCACTGAGGGTTTCAAACTCAATCAAACCATTTCCGATAAGATCCAGTTGATCACGGAATTTTGTCAGAATTTCAGTTGATTTTTTATAGGCGGTTTCAATGATTTTACGCACTTCTGCATCAATGACTTTCGCCGTTTCTTCTGAATTGTTCTGCGTTTGCGTCACCGAATGTCCCAAGAAAACTTCCTGTTCATTCTCGCTATAGGCAATCGGTCCCAACGCATCGCTCATGCCCCATTCCATCACCATATGTTTGGCCATGTTGGTGGCTTGCTTGATGTCGTTAGAGGCACCCGTTGTCACTTTATCCTTACCAAAGACCAGTTCTTCAGCAACGCGACCACCCATGGCAACCACAAGGTCAGCACGCAGTTTTTCCATAGAAAGAGAAACACGGTCCGCTTCAGGTAAGCGCATCACCATCCCCAAGGCACGACCACGCGGAATGATGGTTGCTTTATGGATTGGATCAGAAGCTTCCATATGCAGGGCGCACAAGGCGTGACCAGCTTCATGGAAGGCGGTGAGTTTTTTCTCATCATCAGACATGACCATAGAGCGGCGTTCAGCCCCCATCATGACCTTATCTTTCGCGTCTTCAAATTCGCTCATGGTAACCAAGCGCTTGTTACGGCGCGCCGCTAACAAGGCAGCTTCGTTTACAAGGTTCGCAAGGTCTGCACCACTAAAACCGGGTGTCCCGCGCGCAATAACATGGGCGTCCACGTCCGGACCCAACGGTACTTTGCGCATATGGACTTCCAAGATCATTTGACGCCCTTGAATATCCGGATTCGGCACCACAACCTGACGGTCAAAACGACCCGGACGTAACAAAGCAGGGTCCAAAACGTCTGGACGGTTGGTTGCTGCAATCAGAATCACACCTTCATTGTCGCTAAAGCCATCCATTTCAACCAGCAACTGGTTGAGCGTTTGTTCACGTTCGTCATTGCCGCCGCCAAGACCAGCACCACGATGGCGACCAACTGCGTCAATCTCGTCAATAAAGATGATACAAGGCGCATTCTTTTTACCTTGCTCAAACATATCACGCACCCGTGAGGCACCGACACCGACAAACATTTCAACGAAATCAGAACCTGAAATGGTGAAAAACGGTACATTCGCTTCGCCAGCAATAGCACGGGCCAACAAGGTTTTACCTGTACCGGGAGGGCCAACAAGCAAACAGCCTTTGGGGATTTTACCGCCAAGACGTTGGAATTTGGACGGGTCTTTCAAAAATTCGACCACTTCTTCCAGTTCTGATTTGGCTTCTTCGATACCGGCAACATCTTCAAAGGTCACCCGACCTTGCTTTTCTGTCAGTTGGCGTGCACGCGATTTGCCAAAGCCCATCGCTTTACCACCGCCACCTTGCATCTGGCGCATGAAGAAAATCCATACACCGATCAGCAACAACATGGGAAACCATGAAATCAAGATCGAGAAAATAGAAACGCTGTCATCCTTGGGAATAGCCGTAATTTTAACCCCTTTGTCACGTAATGTGGAAATGAGGTTGGGGTCATTTGGCGTATAAGAATGGAACTTGCGGCCATCACGATATGTACCTGTAACCGTATTATCCTGAATGGTTACATCCTGGACACTGCCATCTTCAACTGCTTGAATAAACTCTGAAAAAGGCACTGATGTTTTGTCCATTGGCTGGTTAGAGCTTTGGAACAGATTGAACAGTGCAAAGATCAACAGTGCGATGATGACCCATAAAGCCAGGTTCCTGCTAAAATTCACGTTTAGGATTCCTTCCTTCGTATTTCTCTTATCTTGCGTTGATTAGAGATAAGCCATTTAAAATATCACGCAAGGCGAAACTTTATGAAAACCTATCCAAATTGGGAATAAATCTCAATTTTGCATCAAAAATTACATCTGCTCGTTTATAACCGAGATGTGGCACCGCTGAAACACCCTGTTTGTCCCAAAATGAAACCAGTGCATAAATCACGGCCATGGGAAGTCCCCGCCTATCGATTTCAGAGGCATGGGCAAGAACATCTGCCCAGCCATCTTCACCTAAAACCCGCATCTCCATATCAGCTAAAGATGTTGCACAATCAAGATCATAGAGGTTTTCCGGCACATCTTTTTCGCGGATTTCGCGACAGACCAAAACCTCTGTTTCCGTGACCATCCAACGACAGCCCATTAACGTGGCATCTTGACCGGAAGATAAAGTTTTATGCAAACGACATAATTTTTCCAGCCGTGGCGGGTATATATCACCACCAACCATCTGTCCGATTCGGCTTAACCCTCGTAAAACAATCTCTTCATTTTCATCCAACAAGGCGTTGGTTGTGAGTGTCACATAACCTTCTTCATACAGCCGCGCATGTTCAAACAGCCATTGCTGACAAAAATGTTCCAGCGTCTTTCTCACCCGTTGCATGGACAATGCAGTTTGCGCCAATCTATCCGGTGTTAACCCCACATCAGCAAGGCTGGACATGGCATTACGCATTTTTACCCGATCAAATGCCTCATTCTGATTCGACGGGTCTTCAATCCAGTCTTGGTTTCTATCCTGCAGATATTTTTTCAAAGCCGCCTTAGGCACATCTAAAAGCGGGCGAATAAGACGCAATGCCCCGCGATAGGTGACTTTTTGCATGGCAGACAACCCATCCACCCCGCTGCCACGCGCAAGGCGCATTAAAAAGGTTTCACCTTGATCGTCTTGATGGTGGGCAAGCAGTAAATCTTTAATGCCCTGTGCCTTGCACCAACGCCCCATCAGATCATAACGGGCCTCACGTGCTGCAGCCTGTATGGCGCGAACAGGTTTATCCCCAGTCCAAATTAAAGTATGATGTTCAATCCCATAGTCGGCCAATGTTTCATGGACCCATTGGCATTCTGCGGCAGCTTCAGTCCTTAAACCATGATCAACACTAAGGGCCACAAGAGTATGGCCGTTTTCTTCTGCCCAGTTTTGAGCAAGCAAGCAAAGGGCGAGACTATCTGCCCCGCCCGAAACGGCAACGCAAAAACGCTGCCCTAAATCTGAAATGTCATCCAGTTTTAACTGCATTTTGCACTGGTGCGCTCACGTTCCAGCGTTTTAGACAAATGAGCCGGCATTTTCGGAAAATCTGAACGCAGCTTGCCATACGTGGCACAGGCTTCACGGTTTTTATCCATACGTGAAAGAGACATACCCAACTTCAACAAAGAATCGGGTGCTTTTGCCCCGCGCGGATCTTTTTGATAGCCTTCCAAAAAGGTTGAGGCTGCTTGGGCATAATTCCCCTGAACATAATAGGTTTCGCCCAACCAATAGCGCACATTCCCGGTCAGTTTATTGTCTTTATATTGTTCAAGGAAGCTTTTGAAATTGCTTTCCGCATTTGCAAATTCACTACGCATCAACATTTGACGCGATTTTTCATAGAGTGCTTCCGGTGTCAGGTTTGCCGTTTCAGCCGCAGGGGCCGCATTGGTTGCCTGTTGACCTTCCAACGCCGGATTTTCTAAATCCTTGCCATTCAAAGTCCCCAAAACACCCGGTTTCGGCGCGGTTTGCGCTGTGGTCCCAGCCGGAGCATCCAATGTTTCGGTTTGCATGCCGGATGGTGCGGGTTGTTGGTTTCCTTGCAATGACGCCGTATTGCCCAAATCAGGGCGCGCTGATGGGTTCCCCCCTTCAAGTGCGGTCAAACGATAATCAACATCGGCAACCAATTTGTCCAAACGGTTATTAAGCTGAGAGATGCGATAGGCCGTTTCTTCGATCTGCCCCGTCATTTGGCGCATCTGATTTTCCAGCTCGTTCAAACGGATACTTAGACGGGCGCCGAGCGGTCCGTTAAGGTCTTCCCCACCCGATGCGGTTGATGCAACCGACCCTGTCCCGCGATAGACTTTCAGGTTAAGGGCCTTGATGTCCCTATCCATGCGTTCCAGGCGATCCACCAAATTCTGCATATCTTCATCCTGTGCCATAACGGGCAAGGTAATCATACTGATCAAGAAAGTGGTCGTGAGCATTTTTTTAAAGGATATTGTCATCGGCTTCTAACCTGTCTGGAGTGGGTAACGAAAACAGTTGTGCCTGTTCTTCACCAAAAAAACAAGGCGTTTGCCACAAGATATGCAGCAAACGCCCTATTTGAAAGTCTTGATGGACCTAATTTAGAAAATTAGGAACCAGCGCCAACTGCAACAACTGTTACAGCGCGACGGTTTTGAGCCCAAGCAGCTTCGTTGTGACCCAACGCAACCGGACGCTCTTTACCATAAGAAATTGTTTTGACGCGCATTCCGTCAACGCCCAAGCTAACCAAATATTCTTTGGCAGCGTTTGCACGACGTTCGCCCAGCGCCAAGTTGTATTCACGAGTGCCGCGCTCATCAGCGTGGCCTTCAAGCACAATTGTTGCGCTCGGGTATTTTTTCAGCCACATCGCTTGCTTTTCCAGTGTGGAACGAGCATCAGCAGAAATACTGTATTGGTCGAAGCCGAAGAACACACGGTCGCCAACATTAACAACAAAGTCTTGAGCAGTACCAGCAGCCGGGCCCAATTTTTGAGCAGTAGCATTCGCATCGCCAGTACCTGTAGCAGTGGCACCATCATTAGGAGCGGTCTCACAAGCGGCGAGTAATGCAACTACACCAACCAGACCGAGAAACTTACGCATGAGCAATCCCCTTATAGGACTATTATTTTAAAACCATTAATCACACAGACATTCAGACGCCCCCCGAAAACAGAAATACGTCTTTGTCTTAAAAAGACTATATGCGGCTCTCGTCAAGGAATCAAGGGGGACCACGCAGGATCTGATGCTTCAAGTGGCGTAATGATCTCTCTTTCATTATATCCAGTGAGATCAACACTATAAAGTTTGGTCGTTTTATTCCCCCGACTGAGCGTTTCACGGAAGAACATCAAAACCCGCCCATTAGGCGACCACGTTGGGCTTTCGACCAGATAACCGTTCGCCAACAACCGTTCCCCGGACCCATCTGTGCGCATGACACCAATGTAAAATTTGCCCCCGGTCATTTTTGTAAAAGCAATCAAATCACCACGCGGTGACCAGACAGGTGTTGCATAATTACCCTTACCAAAACTGATGCGGTGCACATTTTTCCCATTCGAATCCATAACATAGATTTGTTGAGAGCCCCCACGATCAGAGTTAAACGTGATCTGTGAACCATCCGGTGAATAGCTGGGTGATGTATCAATAGAAGAATGAGTTGTCAGTCTTCGCGTTTGGCGTGTGGCAATATCCATGGTGTAAATATCGGAATTCCCATCCTGAGCCATAGACATAACAACCTTGGTCCCGTCGAATGAAAAGCGTGGCGCAAATGTCATACCGGGGAAATCACCCAAAACAGCCTGACGACCTGAATCGATATTAAACAGGTACACACGCGGCTTATTTTTGTAATATGACAAATATGTTATTTCTTGCAATGTGGGTGAAAAACGCGGGGTCAGCACCATATCCGACCCATCTGTCAAGAATCGGTGATTCGCTCCGTCCTGATCCATAATTGCCAATCTTTTAACCCGTTTGTTCGCCGGACCACTTTCAGCCACATAAACAACACGGGTATCAAAATAGCCGCTTTCACCAGTAATGCGTTGATAGATCGCATCAGCAATAATATGGGCAACACGGCGCCAGTTATCAGCAACCGTGTTATAGGCAAGCCCGATCATTTGTTGTTCAGCAGAAACATCCCACAAACGGAACTGGATTGCCAGTTGACCATCCCCTTTGGGGACCGCATGACCTTGCACCAAGGCTTGGGCATTCAAGATGCGCCAATCGCCAAAGCGCGGTAAGGTCGTCATAGACAGTTGTTTTTGAATGAAGGCTTTGGGGTCAATGGGTCGAAACAGGCCGGAACGTTCCAAATCTGCAGAAATCACTTGTGCAATCTGGCGACCGATTTGAGCAGCATCTGCATTTTCACCCGTAAATTCCGTCACCGCCAAGGGCATGGGCTCCACCCGACCTTGGGTGATATCGACACGCAATTCAGCCCAAGCTTGCGACGAAAAAAGTAAAACGGTTAAAGCAAGAAAGCGCGCAGCGAGTTTCATGACAATCAATCCCTATTCAATGTTAGAGAGGAATGTACGCAGATATGCGACATATTCCAACCCCCGTTTTCTCACATCTTTGTCCATCATATGAATATTTAGCCCGTCTTATAGGCCCAGCAATTCTTTCGGATCAAAGACTAAGGTCAAATCGCGCCACTGGTCATATGTTTCCGGTGACAACGGATAAGGCCAGCACCGACGGTTATTCACTGCACGCAACGCACTTTCAGCCGCCGCACGATAGAACGGATCAGACAAATTACTACGCGACCCGATAGAAGCTGCGCGCGGCGTGGCATCCGGGTTCATGGTCACTTCAATCTCGATCTTAAGATTTTCTGCATCCTTGGCCCCAATCGGCGGGTTCCAGCATTTTGCGATATGCTGACGCAACGCATCAATTTCCGTAATACTCATCGGGCGTGACGCATCGCTCATTTTACTCGGTCGTTTAATGGCAGCTTCAATCTCTTTGGCGATATCGTTGAGGTCCGGCACATCTTCTTTCTTCTTTTCAACCTTGGGCGCATCCTTCAACGTCGGCGCTAGATTTTTCATCAAAGAATCGAAATCCGGTTCTTTCTTAGGTGGTTCAGGCTTTTTCGCGACCTCAACAGGCTTCACACGGGGCTGTGGCTTTTGCACTTCCGGTTTAGGTTCCGGCTTTGGCTTGGGTTTAGGTTTTACTTCTTTTTCAGGGATCACTTCCGCTTCCGGCTCAGCCACAGGTTCTGGTTCTGGTGCAGGTGGTGTCGGCTTTTCAGGGGCCGGTGGTGGCGGAACGGGCTTTTCTTTAGGTGGCTCAGGCTTTTTCTTTACCGGGTCTTTGACTTGCGGTTTCGGCATGGGAACGTTTGAAACATCGTCGATATTGACCACTTCCACCACGATGGGTGGTTCCACAATCAGCTCACGATCCGGCAATAACGGAATACCGAAATACGCCACGAGAATAATCACGACGTGAAAGATGAGTGATATGAGAAAGGGGGAGCGCATCTTTATTATTTTTTCTTAGAAACATCTGCTGGATTACGTGCAATCAGCGCAACTTTGGTAAAGCCTGCTTGATTGAGTACACCCATGGTCTGCATGACCGTGCCATAATCGATTTTCTCATCTCCGCGCACAAAAATGCGGATATCACGGTTATTTTTACTGATCTCCAACAACAAAGGCGCCAGTCCCTCCATATCAACTTCCGTATCTTGGACAAACAATTTACCGTCTTGATCAATACTGACGGCCAAAGGCTCATCTTGCCCATGAATTTCACCCGCCTTTGTCTTGGGCAAATCCACTTCAACCCCGACGGTCAATAAAGGCGCTGTCACCATAAAGATCACCAGCAAAACCAACATAACGTCCACCATCGGGGTGACGTTGATCTCGGCCATTTGCTGAGTTGACCTGCGCCGTCCAAAATGTCGCTTATTACCGCGATTACCTAATGAAACACCCATGATGCTTACTTCTTTTCATCCAATTGGCGCGACAAAATCGCTGCAAATTCACCGGAGAAACTATCCAGGCGTCCGGCGTATCGATCCAGATCACGTGAAATTTTGTTGTAAGCAACCACAGCAGGGATTGCCGCAACCAACCCCAAAGCTGTTGCAAACAAGGCTTCTGCAATACCCGGTGCGACAACGGCCAAGGTCGTATTCTTAGTTTGTGCAATGGCAGTAAAGGCGTTCATGATCCCCCAAACGG
>JABXIC010000173.1 GCA_013373265.1 Methylocystaceae bacterium
GGATTGAAAATCCGCGTGTCGGTGGTTCAAGTCCGCCCTCGGGCACCATTTTCCTCTAAGGAAATCAAATAGTTATGTAAGACGCTCATAGAGGCGTCTTTTTTGTTTTTTGGCATAGGTAACATTTTGGGTAACAAAAATATCTTTCTACAAATTAGACCAATTTGCAATCCATATTAAATGGTTCTATCTTGACCTTAAAAGTTATCTAAGTATTGATATGTCAATTTTTACGTGTTACCAATTCCAGCCTTAATTTGTAAGAATGAACAGTAAAAAGACATAATAAATAAATTATGGAGAACTTCTATGAGCAAATTAGAAAACAAGATTGAAGCCAAACACAGAAATCTCTCAGAAGTCTTAAATGAAAAAAAATACACTGTTGATTATTTTCAAAGGGAATACAGTTGGGCTGAAAAACATATTGAAGAGTTGATAACTGATCTTACTAGCGCTTTCCTTAATGAATACAGCATTGGGGATAGTCGTGAGAAGGGTGAAAATTATAACAATTATTACCTCGGCCCTTTTGTGGTTAGTGAAAAAGATGGTCGAAGAAGTATAATTGACGGTCAACAGCGCCTGACCTCTTTAACCTTATTTCTTATTTATCTGAATAACTTACAAAAAGATCTTGGTACCTCTGAAACTATAGAACCAATGATTTTCTCTGAACAAAGAGGAAATAAATCATTCAACATTCTAGTTGAAGAGAGAATTGAATGCCTTGAATCATTATTCTCTACTGGCACATATAATTCAAATGAATCCGACGATTCTTCTACTCAAAACATGGCAAAACGCTATCAAGACATAGTTAAAGCCTTCCCAGAAGAAATTAAAAATGACACCTTTTCTTTCTTTATAGATTGGCTCAAATACAATGTAATCATGGTCGAAATAATCGCGTATTCCGACGAAAATGCTTACACTATTTTTGAAACGATGAATGACCGTGGCCTCAACCTAACTTCCTCAGAAATGTTAAAAGGTTTTATGCTTTCTCGTTTTGATGATTTTGATAAACGCCAAAAGGCAAACACGCTTTGGAAAAACTCCATGATGCTTCTGCATCAATACGACAAGGATGAAGATCAACGTTTTTTCCAAGCATGGTTGAGGGGGCAATATGCTGACAGTATTCGCCCAGGTAAAGCTGGTTCGAAAAATGAAGATTTCGAGAAAATAGGAACCCGTTTCCATAGTTGGGTAAGGGATAACCTTGTAAAAGTAGGCTTAAATACTCATGAAGGAAAGGAGTTTGAAACCTTCATAGAAAAAGATTTTCAATTCTATCTCAAAGCATATTTAAAGATTTTAGATGCCGAAGAAAACCTTACTCAGGAGCTCGAACATGTATATTATATTAAACGATGGGGTGTAGCTCCAACTCTCAGCTATCCTCTCATGCTTGCATCATTAAAACTCAATGATTCAGATGAAACCATTTACAAAAAAATCAATTTAGTTGCTAGATACATTGAGACATTTGTGGTTAGAAGATCAATAAACTTTCGTCAATTTTCTGCAAGCTCAATCCGTTACACAATGTATAGCCTAGTCAAGGAAATCAGAAGAAAAGAAATAGATGAATTATCTATAATTCTTTCTAAAAAACTAAACGAAATGACCGAAAAACTTGATGGTCTAATTGATTTTCGTCTGCATGGGCAAAATTACCGTTTTGTTAAGTTCTTATTATCCAGAATGACCGCATATGTTGAAAACCTTGCAGGCATTGGCACTTCCTTTAAAACGTATTATGAACCTGATACGGGCAAGCCATTTGAAGTTGAACACATATGGGCAGATAAATTTTCACGCCACAAAGATGAATTCGAAAATGAAGCTGATTTTATTTACTATCGCAATTATATTGGAGGGTTAGTTCTTTTACCTAGAGGTACAAATCAATCATATGGAGCTTTACCCTATAGTGATAAGTTAAAACATTATGTGAAAGAGAACCTTCTTGTAAAATCTCTTTGTGAACTCTCCTATGAAAACAATCCAAACTTCCTCAAACTCAAAACTCAAAATAATTTAGATTTCCAAGCACACACAGACTTTAAGAAAAGCGACTTAAACAAGCGTCAGGAGCTTTATCAAACAATTTGTGAACACATATGGAATGGTAATTTTCATTATGAATAGTGAGGCCGTCGCCTTTTTTAAAATTTGACGTTCCGTCCGCTGGTCCATGTCACCTGTCACAAGTTCTCATGATCTTGGTTCTGACTAAAAAAGAATTTTTGAAATTTTTCTGCTGTGTTTTGCATAGCAGGAATTTTACTTTCGAGATCCGAAAGACTTTTTCGTAAAGTGAGAGAGTGCGTGGACAGGCATGAACATAAATCACCATTTTTATTGTAAATGGGAACCGATGCGCCAATCATCCCTTCAATCCATTCTTCATTATCAAATGCAAAGCCTCTATGTGAAATTTTATCTAGTTCTTCAGAAAACTGTCTTTGTGTTGTTATTGTATTTTTGGTTTTTCGATCAATCTTGATGCTTTTAAAAATTTCCAGAGCAAGTTTTCTGTCCATTGAGCTGAGATATAGTTTGCCAGATGCACTACTAGTCAAAGGGAGTTTGTCCCCTAGTTGAATATTGGCCTTTTGGATAGGCCAGTAAGATTCAAAACGATCATAGTAAACGAGGTCTTCACCCATGGGAATTGAGAGACTGACCGTTTCATCAAGTTCATCCGCCAACTTTTTGAGAATGATGCGCCGTGCGCTAATATCAGGTTCATAGCTAATACTATTAAGAACCAAAGATCGAAACCGATGTCCAGGTCCATAAGTCCCCGTTGGGTTAGAGGTGATGAACCCTTCTTCGTTTAAACTTTCCAGTTGGCGATATACTGTCGCTAAGGGAATATTTAAAGATTTAGATAAGTAAAGTGCCGTTGCCGCATTGGGTTCATTTAAGATTGCTTCAAGAACTTCTAAAATACGTTTTGAAGGAGTTCTTTTACTTGTGGAACTCATTGAACTTTCCTTATCATAAGAATATTTTTATTTTTAAAACCCTGTGGAGCCTAGATATTAACTAGGCTCCGAACAGATGCAAGTTTAACTTGCTACACAACTACGTACCCCAGAATTATTTGGCGTTGTTGTTGTGGCAGATTCATCCTTAGGATTAACAATGCGTATGGTTGACGTCTTATTTTGAGTAAAGAAATCAACAGCATCTTTTCCTTGTACTTTGTTGTTACCGACGAGTGATCCCTTGATTCCTCCAAATGGTAAAAATGGATGGGGTGCGCATATCCCTACATTAACACCAATCATGCCAACATCTGCTTCATTTATGAATTTTTCGGTGTAAAAAGTATTCTGAGTGAAAATGCACGCACCATTACCCAACTTATGCTCTTTAATTAATTCTAACGTGCTATCAATGCAGCCGACTTTAATGATACTTAGAACAGGACCAAAAATTTCTTCTTTTGCGATTCTCATGCATGGAGTGACATCTGTGAAAATTGTTGGGCCAACGTAATAGCCATTTTTATTTTCCCCCAAAACATTAGGATTGCGACCGTCTAAAATCAATGTTGCACCTTCTGTTAAGCCGATCTCAATATAATTGTGAATGCGATCAACAGCTTTTTGAGAAATAACAGGCCCCATGTCAATATCAGGGTTGAGTGCATTGCCAATTGTAATTTTTTTGGAGGCTTCAACGAGTCGCTCCATAAACTCATCATAAATTTCAGGAACCACGGCGATGTTTGAAACGGCTAAGCAACGTTGCCCCGCTGATCCATAACCCGACATCAAGATGTTTTCGATTAAAAGATCCATTGGCGCATCTTCCATAGCGAGAAGGAAATTTTTCGCCCCCCCAAGGAGCATGCTTTTTTTGCCATTGCGTCCACAACCTTCAGCAATTGCTTTGGCCGTAGGGGTAGAACCGACAAGACATACGCCTGCAACATCATCATTATCATACCATGATTCAACGACTTCACGCTCCCCATGAACCACATTTACCACGCCATCAGGTAAACCAATATCAATTAATAACTGCATCATTTTTTGCATAAATAATGGTGATTCACTGGATGGTTTATAGACAAAGGTGTTCCCTGTCCCAATAGCAACGGGAATAAACCAGCCGAATACGAGCGCGGGGAAGTTGAAAGGCGCTACGCCGCAAAAAACGCCCAATGGCGCCTTAATAACACGGCCATTAATGTTATGAGCTATGCCTTGAATAGTCTCACCTTGCATTAAGGTAGGGATGCTGCAGGCCATTTGAACGATTTCAATAACGCGGCTCACTTCTCCACGTGCTTCTGATATATGTTTTGCTTGATCCAAAGCAATGGCTTGCGCCAGGTCCTCAAGGTTCTCTTTCATGGCATTATAAATTTTAAATATATAATCCATACGTTTTGGTAGAGGCGTAGCTCTCCATGAAGGATATGCGGCCGCAGCAGCTTCAACCGCTTGATTCGAAATCTCCGGTGTCGATAGAGGAACAACGCCAATTTGTTCACCAGTCGAAGGGTTGTATAACGGTACAACATCACACCATTCAGGAAATAGCCATTCTCCGTTAATGAGGTTTTTAATTTTAATTCCTTGGGACATGTTTTTTCTCCAATCTTAAATATTATAATAAAAACAATGATTTATTATATTTTTTTACACATTTGTTTTCTCGCCTTAAATAAATTAAGTGAGAAATATATTTTCATTTTATTGACATGCGGTCAAGCCTTATGTAACTTAATTGAGAAATTAATTCTCATTTAACAAGATAATGACATTGCTAGACGCGCTGTTTAAAAGTCCCCATAAGGGTGCTTAACTATAATTAGGGAGAAAAAAATGCGCCAAACTGTTCGAGTCTGTATGCCGCGATATATGCAAATCGGCAAAGGAAGTGTGGGAACTATTGTTGATATTCTTGGTGTCATTGGAAATGTAAAATGCCCACTTATTGTTACCGATAAAATGATGGTTCAAATTGGCCATGTGGCAAAAGTCACATCACAGTTGGATGAACAGGGCATTAAATATGGCGTATTTGATGAAACTATACCGGATCCAACAGATACTATTGTTAAAGAAGGCATCCAAAAGCTAAAAGCAGGCAATCATGATTGTGTAATTGCAATCGGAGGGGGCAGTCCCATTGACACAGCAAAGGCAATCGCTGTGTTATCTCAGGGTAGTGATGACATTCTTGATTATCGCCCCCCCCAACAATTTAATAAGATAGGGTTACCCATTGTGGCAATCCCGACGACTGCCGGAACAGGTTCCGAAGTCACGCATCATACTGTTGTTGTGCATTCTGCGACGCAAGATAAGATTTCATGTCGTGGTGAAGCTTTTGTGCCTACCGCAGCTATTATTGATTATGAATTGACGCTGACCATGCCGCGTCGCTTAACGGCCGATAATGCATTGGATACGTTGACACATGCGATTGAAGCATTTGTGAGTTCGAAAAGATGTTTGTTTTCAAATCGCATGGCGCTTGATTGTATGCGCTTGATCGGCGAGTTTCTAGAAAGAGCTTTTAATGACGAAAAAGACATTGAAGCACGTGAAGGATTAATGCTAGCGTCAACACTTGGTGGCCTTGCTTTTAGTAATGCGTCAATCAGCTTGGTCCATGCTATGAGCCGCCCTTTAGGTGCATTATTTCATGTTCCACACGGCATGAGTAATGCGATGTTGTTACCGCAAATCACCTCATTTTCATTAGAAAGCGCCTATGATCGTTACGCTGAATGTGCTCGGGTAATAGGTTTTGCGTCAAAAGATGTTTCTGATGAAGTGGCCGCGCAAGAGCTCGTAAAAGGTTTGTACCGCTATCAAGTTGATATGGAAATCCCATCAATTTCTCAATTCGGTATTGATCAAACAGAATTTGAAAGTTCGCTCAATAAAATGGCTAAAGACGCTTTAGCTTCAGGCGCCCCACTTTTTAACCCAAGAGTGCCAACCGAAGAGGAGATTGTAAAACTATATCAACAAGCATGGTAATCCACAGAAAACAATAATTAAATTATACGAATTACAGAGAGGAAAAATAAATGTCAATCAAATGCGCAATGAAATCGCAAGTCCATAGAAAATTGAAAATCGCTTTATTCGGTACAGCTGTAGCCGCTATGTCGATAATGCCTATGCAGCAAGCAGATGCTCAAGAGAAAATTCGTTGGAAAGTGCAATCTACTTTTAACACAGGTTGGCCAGGACTAGGCGATGCAATAGCTGACTTAGCTAAAATGTTGGATGATGCCACTGATGGCCGTATTAAGCTTAAAGTTTATGAACCAGGAAAAATTGTTCCCCCTTTAGAGATAACGCCATCAATCAGTCGCGGCGATTTACCCGCAGCCTATAATTACTTGGCATATGATCAAGGCCGTATTCCTTCTGCTGTGTTGTTCTCTGCTGTACCATTCGGAATGGAGCCACAGGAATATGCCGCATGGTGGTATGAAGGTGAAGGTTCTAAGCTTGCAACTGAGATTTATAACCAGCGCAATATTCAACCGTTGCTTTGTAGTACAATTGGACCGGAGACAGCTGGTTGGTATCGAAAGCCTATTGAGAAATTGGATGATTTAAAAGGTTTGAAAATTCGCTTCTCCGGCTTAGGTGGAATGGTGCTTAATAAAATTGGCGCTTCTGCTACTTTGATGGCTGGTGGTGAAATTTTTGCAGCTTTGGAAAAAGGGACACTTGATGCGACCGAATATTCAATGCCCGCAATTGATGAAATCCTAGGCTTCTATAAAATTGCCAAATACAACCTGTTCCCTGGTTGGCACCAAGTATCAACAAGTACACATTTGCTTGTTAATCTAGATTTATGGAAGGGCTTATCTTCATCAGACAAGGCATTATTTGAAATGGGCTGTACAGCGGCAACAATGCGCGCTATGGCACGTGGTGAAGCGCTTCAAGGTGCGCAAATCATGTCCTTTAAAGATAAAAATGTGAACGCAATGAAGCTCCCTGATGATGTTCTAAACGAACTAAAACGCGTTACTGACATTGTTTTGAAAGAAGAATCTGCCAAAGATGCAGATTTCAAAAAAGTGCTCGATTCACAACAAGCTTTCCATGCTCAATATCAAGTTTGGAAAGAAATGGGTTACCTCCCGCGGGATTTTAAATAACCTTCAATCTCCCCACTACCACTTCTGTGTGATCGACATTTCACACAGAAGTGGTCTTTTATAGAAAAATAAAAACATCATTCAGTAAAGCCGTGGGAGGCATTATGTCGAAAGTAGATGATATTATAGATTCCATCGATCATCATGAAATGGTGTTGCGTGAGAATTTCATAACAAAGACATTGGATAAGATCGTCATTTCCATTAGCGAAATATTTAATTGGATATGGGTTGCCTTACTGTTTGTCATCATTGGGAACGTCATTTTAAGATACGCTTTTAGCCAAGGTATGATCGAACTGGAAGAGTTGCAATGGCATTTATATGCTATTGGCTGGCTTGTCGGCTTGTCTTCCACCTTTATTCTTGATGGGCATGTCCGTGTTGATGTTGTGCACGACAAATTAAAATATAAAACAAAAATCATATTAGAATTACTTGGACTATTGTTCTTGTTACTCCCTTTTGTGAATTTTGTCCTTTATAACTCTCTTTCATTTGTTGAACTCTCTTGGATAACAAACGAAAGATCCACTTCAGCAAATGGTTTACCCGCAAGATGGGCCGTTAAAGGTTTTCTCTTATTTTCTTTCATTCTTCTAGATATTGCAGCCTGTTCTCGTCTGATTAGGATTGCACTGTCCTTAAAATACGGTTCACCAAACCAGGAAAATAATGCAAACGAAGGGGAGAAAAAATAATGGAATATGAAGTGAGCCATTGGTTGGCTTTAAGTTTATTTGCCTCGTTTATTCTGCTGCTGTTTACAGGTTACCCTGTTGCATGGATTATGGGTGGGTTAGCGATAATCTTAACAGCTGTATCTGTATTTTCAGACTTTTATTTTGACACATTTATCGGCTTAGACTGGGGATATAGTTCAATTATGATCGAGCGTATTTACGCCGTTATGAATAATTGGATCCTCGTTGCATTACCTATGTTTATTTTCATGGGGATCATGCTTGATCATTCTGGAATTGCTGAAGATTTAATGACTAACCTTGCAAAACTCTTCGGAAGAATGAAAGGCGGGATTGCAATCGCAGTTGTCTTTATCGGCGTCCTTTTAGCGGCCTCAACAGGTATTATTGGTGCAGCCGTTGTTTTACTCGCAATATTAGGGGTTCCCTTAATGTTGAAGCACAACTATAGCCCAGAGCTCGCCTGTGGTGTGGTTTGTGCAACAGGTACACTCGGTATTTTAATTCCCCCGAGTATTATGCTTGTAATGATGGCTGATCAGATCAGAGTTTCTGTTGGTGATTTGTTTATGGGGGCTGTTTTCCCTGGTTTGTTATTAGGTGGACTCTATGCCTTATACATTCTTATTCATGCCTGGCTCGTTCCCGGTGCCGCACCGGCGCCCAAAAATGCAGAACCTATCTCTACGCGACTCATTTTGAAGGTTATTTGGTCTATCATTCCAACTGCGGGTCTCATTCTAGCTGTTCTTGGTAGTATTTTCTTCGGTGTAGCAACACCAACAGAAGCTTCAGGCGTTGGTGCATTGGGGGCTTCTCTATTAGCTGTCTCAAGGGGGCGCTTGTCATTCAAAGAGCTGCGAGAAGTTGTTCGCCAAACGACAAAAACAACATCTTATATTTTCGCTTTATTTGTTGGTGCAACCGCTTTCTCTCTCATCTTGAGAGGACTGGGCGGGGATGAAATTATCGAAAACGCTTTAACCGGCTTATCTTTTGGTACTCAAGGTGTGGTTATTATTGTTTTGATTGCAGCTTTCTTACTCGGTTTTTTCCTAGATTGGATTGAAATCACACTCATATTATTGCCGTTAATCGCACCGGTGATGCTGAGTTTAGGCGTGGATTTAGTTTGGTTTACAGTGATGTTTGCGGTGTGTTTACAGACTTCATTTATTACACCACCTGTTGGTTTTGCTCTTTTCTATATGAAAGGCGTTGCGCCAAAAGGTATTGATATCACAATGATATATAAAGGTATTGTTCCTTTTGTTATCTTACAAATTCTTACAGTAGTAATTTTATTCAATTATCCATCAATCATAACATGGCTACCTAAGATTGCTTACGGAAACTAAAATTAAGTTGGGGAATATGCCTTAAGCCTATTCTTCAACTTTTTGTAACTCTAAAGTTTAATGGAAAGCTCATGACTTCATCAGTCAACAATTATCACGGGACACTTAAAACAACTTATAATTGCTTTCTAAATTTATTCCCTGGCTTATTATTGTGCTTTTTGCTTGCGATGGCAGCAAAGTTTGTCTCGGAACATTATGGAGGCCCTACAATTTTATATAGTTTGTTGATGGGGATGGCTTTTAATTACCTGTCAACAGAAGGACGTTGCGTTGCGGGGATACAGTTTGCATCAAAAACTGTTTTAAGAGTTGGGATTGCGTTATTAGGTGCACGCATAACTATTGAGCAGTTAATGAGTTTGGGCGTGACGCCTATTGTCATTGTTTTATTGGGTGTTTCATTAACAATAATATGCAGCATCTTTTTTGGTAAAATTCTTAAACTTGAAAAAAATCAAAGCATCTTAGGTGGGGCTTCTGTTGGTATCTGTGGGGCTTCTGCTGCATTAGCGGTTGCATCGGTATTACCTCAAGATAAAGAGTCTGAAAAAAACCTTGTTTTTGTTGTCATTTCTGTAACTGCACTGAGCACAGTTGCGATGATTCTTTATCCCTTAATTGTAGCTGCGCTGGGTTTTTCAGAAATAGAAAGCGGCATTTTTCTCGGGGCGACGATTCATGATGTTGCCCAAGTTGTTGGTGCTGGATACATGATATCTGACAATGTTGGCGATATCGCGACTTTTACAAAATTGCTTCGAGTAGCCATGTTGGTGCCTGTTGTTGTTCTAATTTCTTTGACTATTACACGTAAAAAAGAAACCAACCTAGGCGAAAATCCGACACCTTTTCCCCTGTTTTTAATTGGCTTCATTGTTGTTGTTTCGATAAATAGTCTCGGTTTTTTAAATGTAGCAGTATCTGCTCCAATGATTGATGCCTCTCGATGGTGTTTGGTCATTGCAATGGTTGGACTTGGTATGAAAGCATCGTTTAAAGAACTGGCCGCAATGGGTTGGCGTCCTATGGCCCTTATGGTGGTCAATACTTTATTTTTAGCTACTTTAGTGACTGTAGGGCTTTATTTTACATCACTGTGTTCCCTGTGTGGATGAGCTGCGGGTAATTTGGGGCATTATTCATGTGTTGAAACGCGGCCGACAATAGCGAGAGGCTCCAACTGAATGCGGCCCCCACAAAACGCTCTCCACTCGTTTTATCCGCTGGAGCAAGATTTGGGGGTATTTGACAAAATCTTTGCCGGACTTGCATCTGAGAAGGTGTTCCTGAGCAGATTAAAATTGATGCAACACACCTCAAAGCTCACCGGACAGCTACCAGCTTGTTGAAAAAAGGAATCGGCACGATTTTAAAAAAAAGGATCAGATCATTGCCGCTCGTGAAGCTCGCATCAAAGTTAAAGTTAATGTAAGATTCCAATTGCCCAACTCATGGATGATGCAGCTTTCTTCGATGGAAATGACACTTCAGGTGATCCTCGTGTGATCTGCCTTGACTTAAGCAATAAACACAGAACCTATGAATTTGAAAACTTTGATACGTGGCTAAAATTCGCAATTGAGAACTAAAGTGTATTTTCATTTATGAATGCGATAGGCACAAAATCGGTCAACCATACGCCATTTTCAGACAAGAAGAATTGATACCCTTTCTCATTCATAACTTGGGCATTAATTTTTAAAATAACGGGCTTGCCGTAACGTTTACCAACTTCTTCTGCTGTTTCCATATCGGCAGATAAATGCACATGCTGTCGCTTTCCCGCTTTTAGCCCTTCAGCCAAAATCGATTTTAAAAAGCGGCTTGCCGTTCCATGATACAAAATTTCAGGAGGCAGTTGAGGTTGTAACTCCAAATTCACTCTAATTGAATGGCCTTGGTTTGCACGAATACACCTCCCATCTTCTGATATTGCAAAACGCTTCTTTTTATTGTTTTCAACGACTCTGCATATAAGGCCCTTTGTCAATTCTGGACCCGTTTCTTCATTCGAAGATTTCTCAATAAGTTCATCAATATTGGCCCAACCATTTTCATCTAATTTTAGGCCAATGGCATCAGGTTTATGGCGCAACACAAAACTCAAAAACTTGCTGATTTGATCTAGTTGATTACTCATTTGGGGCTTTTCTAATGAACCTATACATTATTTACAGCGACAATCACTTTGATTATTGAACCAACACTGACAATGGTCAAGGCATTGAATTAAAACATAAAAGAAGTTCAGGGGACATGGCCGTAATAGCAGCTGAAAGCATAGTCAAAAAGAGCTACGCCCCCTTTGACCATGCTAGAGCCCTATAGGCTCCGTCTCCAAGAAATTCAGCCCAACCTACTTCACAACACGCAGATAAGGCGCTTTATTATAAACACCCGCCACACCCATTTTGGCTGCACCTGATATATGATTAACACAAGCTTCAACCACATGAGGTGGGATTTTTAATTGTTCATTCATCATGGTAACCATCGTGCGGCGCATGTCATGCATCCGCCAATGAGGAATAGTCGGTATGTTTTTTTCTGCACAAATTCGCTCTACAGCTTCATCGATACGCTTTTTAGCTTTGCTAATACCAGAAACGACGATCACCCCATTTATCGTAAACAGCAACCCCTCATCACCAAAAACAGGGCGGTTACGAACGACCTCCGCTGCAAGCGGTGACAGGTAAACGATTTAGGGTCTGTTATTTTTTGTACGATGTGCTGGAATTTCCCATATAGGCTCTAAAGTATTCAAGCCCTTGCACTCGTCAATGGTCATCTTCACCACTTCAGAACGTCTTTGACCCGTCAGCAAGAGAAGTTTGAAGAGATTGCCAAATATCTGTCCCTCTTCTTCAAAGGCTTGCCAGACGATCTTGATTTCATCTTCTGACAACACCCTATCTCCAACGACTTTAAGCGCTGGTGCTTTCACACGATCTGCGGGAGAATGTTCTAAAATTTCTTGATCTACACACCAGTTAAAGAACTTTCTTAAATAAGCCAGTGTATTGTTGGACACCCTCGCCCTACAATATGTTCTAGGCGCTCTCTCACATCGGAACGGGTAATGGTAGAAACGGCTACATTCTTCCAACCATCCAAATCTTGACCAAACAAAACCCCGTCATAGCCTTTTTGGGTTTTCACAGCCAAACGCGGTTTTACATATTGACCCATGAAATTCGCGACCAAGCAGGAAAGGTCTTGTTTAAATACATCAACAAATTTTATAATACGAGACACTGGCATTCATACTTAAGCAACACCAACCTTATGTGCTTAAAAATGAAGGTTGCATGACAGAATTAAATACTCTTCGTTTTAGTGCAACAGGTCCATTAAGAACTAAGATTAATGCGATGGAATTGAGAAATTATTAAATTGGAAGATGAAGATGGAAGGCTTGAAACAGTTAATCATTGAAGAAGAAGACTGGTTGATTGATCGCGTTATCGAATATGCCAAAGAAAATGATTATGCTGCCTACTCCTCAACATTAAGAAAAGCCTGGCGCGCATCCATCTGCGGCTTGTCAGCCCCTTTGCATGAAGCATTGGATAATTTCAGCGTTATGCCGAAGCTCGTTGCGACACATGATTATTCCAAACACCCTGTAGCACAATTTGGTATTGAACAAGCCAAACAACACCGTATGCGCGGAGTAACGTTGGGGTTATTTTTAGGGTTAATGAAATATTATCGACAAGCTTATGTCGATTTGGTGATAGAGCGCACAAACAATCCAAAATATATCAGTAAATATCGCCGTTATATTGAACGTTTTTTCGATTATGTGGAACTAGGATTTTGTACTGAATGGTCAAACGAAAGCAACAATGCAACCCTATATGAGATGCAGGTAAAAAACCGTTTGCTAACCAATGAAAAAAACAAATATCTGACAATTTTTGAAAGTCTACATGATCCAGTCTTTTTGTTGAACGATAAAGGAAAAATTGAAAACTTTAACCAAACGGCACGCAAACTCTTTGTCGGAGATAAAGACCCCGGTGACAAATATTACGGCGAAGATATCAGTAACACCTATCTGGATCAGGTCCCCCACTTGTTGGGACGTGGGGGCATGCATTTTGAAACTCAACTAAAAACTTTACAAGGGACGCGCTTCTTTGATGTCAGTATTCAATCCATGCTGGATATCAGTGAAAAATATCAAGAAACCATTCTTATTTTAAAAGATATCAGCAAATATAAAGAAGCCAAAGAACAGACCGAACTCGCCAATAAGGCCAAAGCCGCTTTTCTAGCCACGATGACACATGAAATCCGTACACCAATCAATGGTGTGTTAGGTATGGTTGACTTACTTTCCTATACCCCTTTAACGGAAAAACAAAAACGTTATGTGGATAGTATTTCTCAATGCAGCGAATTATTATTGAATGTTTTAAACGACACACTGGATTATTCAAAATTTGAAGCTGGTGCGTTGGGCCTTGAAACCATTGATTTTGATTTGCAACAAATCTTTCGTAATGTGTGTGATATCATCAATAGTAAAGTTGAAGCACATGGGATCGATTTGATATGCAATACTGGCATGGGTGTCAGCAATTTTTATTATGGCGACCCTGCCCGGTTGCAACAAATTCTTTTGAATCTGATTGATAACGCCGTCAAATTCACTTCAAACGGGCATGTCTCTTTAACCATTGATTTAATGGAAGAAAAGCAACCCGGCATTCATCTCCTAAAGTTCAATGTGGAAGATACCGGGATCGGTATTAATGCGCTGAAAATGGATCTGTTATTTAAGCCTTATATGCAACAAGATGCCTCAACTTCACGCTTATATGGTGGAACCGGTCTGGGATTAGCCATTTGCGACAAACTCGTCCGGGCCATGAATGGACGAATTTGGTGTGAAAATAACCAACATGGTGGCGCAACATTCAGTTTTGAAATCCCCTTATTACAAGCAAGCAAACTCTCTAGCCGTACAAAAGAACCTCATCTGGAAACGATTCAGGGATTGAATGTTATGTTGGTTGAAGACAATAACGTCAATAGCGAGGTTGCTGAAGGTTTTTTAAAACGTTCAAATCACAAAGTAACGATTTTATCGTCGGGTGAAGAAGCGATAGAGTACTTTGAACACTATAAATTTGATTTAATTTTAATGGATGTTCGTATGCCGGGAATAGGCGGTGTGGAAGCTGTGAAGATCATCCGACAATTGGAAAGAAAATCGAATAAACGCACACCTATTATTTTCTTAAGTGCATTAGCTGACCGACACGAACTGGAAACTTATTTTGCGGCTGGTGCGGACGGTTTTTTAAGCAAACCATTTAGCCCGGACGAACTTAATCAAACCATCGCCAGTTGTTTATCAGATGAGGCCTTTATTGATCATTTCAAAGCCATATCGACACACAGTGACGATATAAATATTATTGATAAGACTTGTATGTCAAACCATCTCGAACTTCTGGGCAAAGACAGGGCGCAACGCATATATACCGCCTACTGTCAGGACACCTCAAAAATTATTAAAAATATCGTATCACATTGCGAAACAGCTCATTTTCAAGAAATAGAAGATGCGGCGCATACACTTAAAAGCGCCTCCAGAAATGTTGGCATGACCTGCATGGCACAATTGGCAGAACAAATTGAAACTGCTGCAAAAAATCAAGATGATGACCAGATACATAGAAAAGTAAAACAGCTATGTGACACCCGCAGGAATAATCTGGCTGTATTTCAACATTTTTGGGAAGAACTGACTTCTTCAGTTACGAGGGCTGAAAACGTATCCCACCCCATGAACAGTTAAAATAATAACTGGGTTTTGCGGATCAGGTTCAATTTTACGCCGAATGCGTCCAATGAGCACATCAATTGTGCGGTCTGTCGGATCCCATTCCCTATGACTGATAACATCCAGCAGATTGTCGCGGGTGAGAACACGTCCGACCTTGCCGGCAAAAGCGTTTAATAGTTCAAACTCTCCTCTGGTCAGGCGAACGTCTTCCCCGTCAGGAGACATAAGACGACGTTGATCCTGATATAAGGTCCAGCCGGAAAAATGTTTGATGTTACTGTCGTCGGTTTGGGCTGCACAATTTAACACACGTCGGATCAGGTTTTTAGATCGTGCCAGTAATTCACGGGCATTAAATGGTTTGGTCACATAATCATCCGCCCCCATTTCCAGCGCAACAATCCGGTCAATATCATCAGATTTACCAGTCACCATAATAATACCGATATCCGAATTTTTACGAATATCGCGCAACAAAGTCAGACCATCATCACCGGGAAGCCGGATATCCAGCATAATCAAGTCGATGGATGTCGTCCCTAATATTTCCCACATTTTTATACCGTCTTCGGCTTCATAAACCGAATAGCCTTCTTTCTCAAAGTATCCGGCCAATGTAACTCTGGATGTCATGTCGTCATCTACAACGAGAATGGACTGTTTATTATTCATATTTCACCGAAGCTTGTAAAAATATCAATCTGTTTACAATTTGTTTACAGCATTCTACATGCCATTCATAAATCCACAAAACGATATTTACATCACTTGCTTACTTTATTGCAAATTGAAGAAATCTTTTGATTTAAAAAAAATCAAATACCGCAAGGAGTAAATCTTATGAAAATCTGGCAAGTGTTTTGGGCGAAATCTTCAAGATATCCCATCATTTTTTTGCTGGCAGCTGCCTTTATCGTTGGAATCATTTTTTGGGGCGGTTTCAATACTTTTATGGAATATACAAACCGTCTGGAGTTTTGTGTTTCTTGCCATGAAATGGAACAAGCCGTTTACCAAGAATATAAAAAATCTCCTCATTACTCCAACGCATCAGGTGTACGCGCGGTCTGTTCGGATTGTCACGTGCCGAAAGAATGGTTCCCGAAACTGGTCCGTAAAATCAAGGCATCACAGGAAGTTTACCACAAACTTATAGGGAGTATCGATACCGTCGAAAAGTTCGAAGGTAAACGTCTGGAACTGGCAAAACATGTTTGGGCAACCATGGAAGCCAACGATTCTCATGAGTGCCGCAACTGTCACTCGTTTGATGCGATGAATTTTGAAAAACAACACCCTAAAGCATCCAAAACGATGCAAAAGGCAATGAAAGACGGGGCGACCTGTATCGACTGTCATAAAGGGATTGCGCATAAATTGCCGGACATGTCCGGTGGTTACAAAAAAATGTATAAAGAACTTATTCAACAATCCAAAGATGAAGGCGCCAAAGCGGATCATTTAACCGCATTTGCAGTCAAATCTATCTATCTGGATACAGATGCCGCCAAAAAGAAATCCGCCGCTGGTCGTTTAATGGCACCAACAAGTGTTGACGTCGTTGATCGTGACGGAGATTTTCTGAAAGTTCGCATTCATGGCTGGCAACAGGATCAAGTGGATCGTGTGATCTATGAGATGGAAGGACAACGTATTTTTACGGCTGTTCTGAAGAAATCGGCAATCGACAAAATTGAACGTACCGAAACCATCGTTGATAAAGATACCGAGTTGACATGGCACAAAGTCAATCTGGATGTCTGGGTCGATAAAGCAGACTTGATTGAAGATGTCGAACCAATGTGGGCATACAGTCAAGAACTCTACACAGCAAGCTGTTCAGTATGTCACTCAAAACCTGATCCGGCCCACTCCTTGGCCAACCAATGGATCGGTACATTAAAAGCAATGTCGCGTTTTGTCTCTTTGGATAAAGCTCAACTGCGCTTCCTACAAAAGTATCTGCAATTGAATGCCAAAGATACCGGAGGAAAACACGGCCATGAATAAAGCAGTAAATACGACACTAGTTGTCGATAAAGCTACTGTTTATCGCTGGTTTTCAGGACTGTATTTCCAAGAATTATCTCATGAAATGCTGGATAATTACAGTTCTGTAGAAGGGAGAGCATTTTTAAATGCTCTTTCCCTTCACAAAGAATTGCAAGCACTGTCTCATAAGATCACATCATTTTATGAAGAAAGTGCGAGTCGCAATGAAACCGTACTGAACCTTGCCGGGGATTTTTCCTTCTTATTTTTAGGGGTTGGCGGGCGACGTTCTGCCCCCCCTTATGCCTCGGCATATCTCAGTGATAGCGGACTTCTTTATCAAGAAAGTACGCAAAACATGCTAGAGATCCTGCACGACATGAATAAAACGGTAAAGCCCGTTACTTCTGAACCGGTAGATCATCTCTCTATTCAATTAAATATTTTGGCGGAATTGGCGGAATTAGAAGAGTCGGCAAAGAGAAACGAACATTTTGACCAGGCTGATCAGTACGCCAGTCAAAAACGCGAGTTTATTCAAAAACACTTATTGAGCTGGTTGCCGAAATTTTCTGCAGATTGCACCCATAAAGACAAATCTGGCTTTTATGCACTTGTTGCAAATAGTCTGATTTCTTTTTTGGAGTGGGATCTCAGTGAAACTCAGGAAAAAACAAGTTAAATCAA
>JABXIC010000261.1 GCA_013373265.1 Methylocystaceae bacterium
CATGGGCGTGGTGATGGACCATCCGGCCCCCATCCCGACAAGGGCAAGTTGTCCCATCGCCGTTTCAAATTCTGAATGCACAGGAAAATGGAGTCGCATCCGGCTGATCTGGCGTTCCACTTGCCGCCCGATGGAAGAGCGCAACGAATACCGAATGAATGGCAATCCTTCCACAACGTTGATGCCTTCGACAGGGCCCCTGTAACTTTTGGGAAAAACCAGCACAAACTGTTCTTCTAAAATCGCATGTTCGCTCAATGCATCGAGATTTGCACCATGATCATCTGTTGAAACGATCATATCGACTTCATAATTGGTCAAAGCTTCATGCTGATCCGGAGACGTCCCCGCCAAAATGCGCCATTTTTTAGCCAGATTAGGCAATTGCATAATCAAATGTGGCCCGACCGTGTTAGCAAAACTTTCCACCAAGCCCAAAGTCAGGGATTCAAAAGACAGATTCTCGCTTTCTTGAGTATTGCGCAACAGGTTGCCTGCACCTTCCAGCACTTCCTTACTGCGCATATAAAACGTATTGCCCGCGTGGGTCAGCACCATGGGCCGCACAGAACGATCAAACAAGGCCGTACCAAGGGCGGTTTCCAGATTCCCCACGGATTGAGACACCGACGATTGCGTCATCTCCAGCGCACGGGCAGCTTGGGTCATGCCGCCCGTTTCCACCACGCAAGCAAAAACAAAAAGGGATTTAAGATCAAAGCCAGTTGGAAACATCGCCTACCTAACACAAAACCATTCAACAAGTTAGGCGCGATTTTTCACAAAAGGTCAAGAGGTCCGGTAGCCAACATCGTGTGCACTATGGGTCAACCATTGATAAAAAGACTGCGCAAACCCTCTAAAAACAAAGAGCTTAAAGTCATCTTTATCTGCGCGATAACAGGTTACCCCCATATGGGCAATACTGGTTTGCTTCACATGATTGATCGGAAACACCGTTTCATCCAGATCAATGTTCATGCCCTTGGACAACACATCCAACACCCCGGCACCACTTACAGACAGCACACTGCGTGAATGGGATAAATCGGTCATCACCGCGATATCGTCAGAGATCAGATCCTTAAGATAATCCCAAATCCCAACAGTATAAGAAACCGCCATATAACTGCCCGGTGATGTATTCATGACAAAAAAATCAGCCGTCTTCCAAACACTGCCATTTTCCATCGCGCCTTCGATTTGCAGCTTTTCTTTAAACACAGCAAACAGGTCTGCCTCTTTACCATGCCAGCAATCAATCTGCACGATAGACGTCACCGCAAGTTCTTTCAGATCAACACTTTTTTCTGCGTCATAAGAGACCTCATGCCCCGCGTTCAAAACCCCTTGAAGCGGAGAAATGGAAATTTCGTTATACATGCATACGGCTCCCGTCTGGATCAAAGAAGTGTGGTTTAACAATCTCCACTGCCTGACTTTCATTTTTTAGAGGATAGGTCGCATAGACGGTTTCACCGATCTTGTTGCGCCCATTTTTCACCAAGGCCAAAGCAATATATTTACCCAAGGCCGGGCTATAGGTGGTCGAGGTCACATGGCCCTGACTGACACCCAAGGTCGTTTCAGCATTTGACAACACGATTTGGCTGCCCGGTCGGATGGCTTTTTCTTCTTTGGAAACAAGACCGACCAGTTTCAGGCGGTCTTCATCAACCATCCCGTCCCGTCCCGCCAATGGCTTGCCGACAAAATCTTTTTTGCCCCATGCCCAACCCAAATCAAGGTCATCCACGGTGGTACGCCCATCAAGTTCAGGACCAGAGATATGGCCTTTTTCAATGCGCAATGTCCCTAATGCCTCGGTGCCATACGGGGTAATGTTAAAATCTTGTCCAGCTTGGTACAACTGATCCCACATGGCATAACCGTAATGGGACGGACACCAGACTTCATAGGCCAATTCGCCAGAGAAGCTCAAACGCGCGACCTTAACCGGGATATCGCCCAACTTGGCATCCTGAACCGCCATAAATGGAAAGGCCTCATTAGACATATCCACATCATGCAAAGCCTTGGCCAACACAGCACGGCTATTGGGGCCTGCAATGGCTAATCCAGCCCATTGTTCGGTAACAGAAACCACTTTGACTTTTAGTTCCGGCCAGATCACATCCAGTAAAAATTCAAGATGTGTCAACACATTGGCCGCATTAGCCGTTGTGGTGGTCATCAAAAAGCGGTTTTCTTCTAAACGCCATGTGGTGCCATCATCAAAGACATGCCCGTCTTCGCGCAACATAACACCATAACGCGCTTTGCCCACCGGCAGCTTAAGCCACGCATTGGTATATACACGGTTCAGAAATTCCGGCGCATCCGGTCCAATGACTTCGATTTTACCAAGACTGGTCACATCCACCATGCCAACGCTTTCACGCACGGCTGCGGCTTCACGAATATAGGCATCCGTAACCGTTTCACCCGCTTTTTTATAAACACGTGGACGCACCCATGCCCCGGCATTGATCATTTCCGCACCATGGTCAAGGTGCCATTCATGCATGGGGGTGCGACGGGTCGGTCTGAAATGTTCGCCATATTCACCACCACTCAACGCACCGATACTCACGGGTGCATAAGGGGGACGAAAACGGGTGGTGCCGACTTCTGTAATCGGTAGTTGGCGTTCTTTCGACATAACCACTAGGGCATTTACGTTCGCGGTTTTACCTTGATCGTTTGCCATGCCCAATGTGGTGTAGCGTTTCAGATGTTCAACCGACAGAAAACCTTCTTGCTTGGCAAGCTTGATATCAGATGTTTTCACATCATGTTGCAGATCGACAAACTTTTTACCTTTGGTCGTTTCGATATCAAAGACGGGTAAGATATTTAAAGACGGTTCGTCTTCAACCCTAACCTCAGCAAGTCCACCTTCAGACAGGCACGCAGACAAATCAAAACTGCCCTTACATGCCCCGATACTAACATAATCTTGGTGGCCCATACCGGGCAGGAAAGAGCAAATCGTTTCATCATAAACAGGTTTATCACCTTGCTGGCTTTGCAGATGGATGGTCGGTGTCCAGCCCCCGCTGACGCCCAGCACATCACACGTCAGGGTTTCTCCATTGTTGAGGATGACCGATTTTAAAGCTTTGCCCCCCACCGCGCGGACAACGGCTGCATTATGATAAATGCGCAGGTTATATTTTTCTTTCACCGCAGCGGCATAGTCAGACAGTGTATCGCGCAAATCAACAACCGCTTTAATTGGCACATTGCGCGCGCCCAGTTCTGCAATTTCTTGATAAATGCTATCGTTGTTGGTGAACATGACGATCTCGCGCCCCGGCACCACACCATAACGTTTTACATATTTCCCCACCGCTGAGGCCAGCATCACACCGGGACGATCATTATCTCCAAACAAAATGGGGCGTTCCAAGGCACCAGTCGCCAAAATAACTTTTTTCGACTTCAACACCAAATGGCGTTGACGGATTTTTCCTTTGGCCTCAGACGTTGTTAGATGATCACTCACCCGTTCAACCGCGCCGAAAGTGTTGTTATCATAATAGCCGTAAACCGTAGTGCGCGGTAATAACTTGACATTGTCGAATGTTTTTAACTTTTCAAGCTGCTCACGCACCCAACCATCGCCATCTTGACCTGCAATTTCCTGGGTTGAACCAATCAACGCCCCGCCCATTTGTGCATTTTCATCAGCCAGCACAACACGCGCCCCTGTTGCGGCTTGTGTCAAGGCCGCACTGATCCCAGCCGGACCCGCCCCAACAATCAAGACATCACAGAAAACATTCTGTTTTTCATAGCGGCTGCTGTCTGCCGTGACGGAAGCTTCACCCATCCCGGCGGCTTTGCGGATATGCTTTTCAAAAAACATCCAATGCTTGTTAGATGTCCCCATAAAGGTCTTATAATAAAATCCCGCTACAAAAATCGGCGACAACAAAGAATTGATGGCATTTACATCAAAATCGACACTGGGCCAGCAGTTTTGTGATTTGGCTTCCAACCCATTATAAATTTCTAACGTGGTCGCCAGAGTATTGGGTTCCAGTTCATCGCCGCGCACAACATTAACCGCCGCGTTTGGTTCTTCGCTGCCCGCAGAAAAAATGCCGCGTGGACGGTGATATTTAAAACTGCGCCCCACCAGTGTGACACCATTTGCCAACAAAGCTGATGCCAGCGTATCGCCTTGGACACCCTGATAGGTTTTGCCGTTAAATTTAAAAGAAACAGGTGTTGCACCTGTGTCAGAAGTCAAACGATAACCGCTCATTCTGCACTGCCTTTATTTAAGTCTCCTACGGCCTGAACCGAGGATATTTTATGTGTCATAGTATTGCGTTCCACCACAAGAAACTGACGGCATCCACTGGTATGGTGCCAGTATTCCTGATGTGCGCCTTTGGGGTTATCGCGCTGATAGACATAATCAAACCACGCCTGTGGGTCTTGGTCGTTATGGTCAGGGCGTTTTTTAGTCGCATCCCCACTGTAGGTGAATTCTGATTGATCGCGTTTACCGCAAAATGGACAATCTATTTGCATGTTCTTTCGCCCCTTTTAATGTAAGCGCGGTACAGGACCGACACCTTTTTCATCGATTGTGTAGCCTTTTTCAAAGCGGTCCAGCGTGAACCCGGCATTCAATTCATGGGGTTCACCCGTGGCGATGGTATGGGCAAAACACCATCCGGATGCGGGTGTTGCTTTAAAACCGCCATAACACCAGCCCCCGTTTAAGAACAGGTTTTCAACAGGTGTCTTTGAAATAATGGGTGTGCCATCCATAGACATATCCATAATGCCACCCCAATGGCGCAGAAGCCGGATTTTGCCTAAATTCGGAAACATCGTCATGGCACATGAGGCCACATCTTCTATGACAGGTATGTTGCCGCGTTGTGCAAAGGAATTATACCCATCCATATCCCCGCCAAAGACCAGACCACCTTTATTGGATTGGGAAATATATAAATGCCCGGCCCCAAAGGTCACGACTGTATCAATTAAAGGCTTCACAGGTTCAGAGACAAAAGCTTGCAACAAATGACTTTCAATCGGTAAGCGTTCAATCCCCGCCATTTGCATGACCTGGCTGGTATGGCCGGCCACCGCGACGCCGACTTTCTTGGCTAGAATATCACCGCGCGATGTTTCAACACCCACAACTTTACCGCCGTCAATCTTAAAGCCAGTGACTTCACAGTTTTCAATAATATCCACACCGCGCAAATCAGCACCACGGGCATAGCCCCAAGCCACCGCATCATGGCGCGCTGTACCGCCACGGGGCTGGCACATGCCACCGACAATGGGGAAGCGCGCATTTGGTGACATGTCCAAACCGGGGCAGCGGCGTGCAATTTCATCGCGATCCAGTAATTCCGCATCCACACCGGCCAAACGCATGGCATTGCCACGACGGGCAAATGCATCCATTTGGCCGGGGGTATGGGCCAGATTGATTACACCGCGTTGGGAGAACATAACGTTGTAATTCAAATCCTGGCTCATGGTTTCCCATAACTTCATGCCCCATTCATAAAAATGAGTATTCTCAGGCAGCATGTAGTTAGAGCGAACAATGGTGGTGTTACGTCCCATATTGCCGCCACCGATCCAGCCTTTTTCAATCACGGCAATATTTGTAAGACCGTGTTCTTTTGCCAGATAATAAGCTGTTGCTAAGCCATGACCGCCCCCGCCAACAATGACGATATCATAAGACGGTTTTGGTTCTGGTGACCGCCAAGCCTCTTTCCAGTTTTTGTGACCGGATAAAGCATTGCCTACCAGATTAAAGATCGAATAACGCGACATGAGCACCCAAATGGTTCAAGTTAAAATTCACCATACTAGTGACAGATAATTTTGTCTTTGTGTTATACAATCGGTTTTTCTTATAGTAACCATCAGAAAGCATAATAAGACGATTTAACGCTTCCCTTTTGCACAAGAGATTCATAGCTTCTTTGGCAGCTATACAAAGAAACATACCCATCAAAGGATCACAGGCCATGCTATCGCAAAGCACGACTTACATTCTCAACATCTCTTGCGTCGATCAAAAAGGAATTGTCGCCGCCGAGGCAAACAACATTTCGGCACAGGACTGCAACATCGTGGAAAGTGGTCAACATTTTGATCCCAAAACAGGCATGTTTTTCATGCGTGTCGCCTTTGCCCCACCCCAAAGCTTAAGCGTCGAGTCGTTTAAAAGCGGCTTTAAACCCGTGGCCAGCGCTTACGATTTCAACTGGGATGTGTTTGACAGTAAGGCACGCACCCGAGTGATGATCATGGTCTCCAAACTGGGGCACTGCTTAAATGATTTGCTCTATCGTGCCTCCATCGGCAGCTTGCCCATGGACCTTGTTTGTGTGGTCTCAAACCACGAAACATGGAAAAAGCGAGTCGAAGATGACGGGATTCCTTTCCATCATTTGCCCATCACAAAAGACACAAAGGCCGAACAAGAAGCCAAATTGCTGGAATTGGTCGACCAATATGATGTGGAATTGGTGATTCTTGCCCGATATATGCAAATTTTATCAGACGACCTCTCCAAAAAACTAATGGGACGTGTTATTAACATCCACCACTCGTTCCTGCCCAGCTTCAAGGGTGCAAAACCTTACCACCAAGCACATGAACGTGGCGTCAAACTTATCGGGGCAACCGCGCATTATGTGACGGCTGATCTTGATGAAGGTCCGATCATCGAACAAGATGTCAAAAGCGTGAATCATAAGTATTCTGCGGATGAATTTGTCGCGATGGGCTGTGACGTCGAAAGTCGTGTCTTGGCACGCGCGGTCAAAGCGCACCTTGAACATCGCATTTTGTTAAATAGCGACCGCACCGTCGTCTTTGAATAAGGTCTAAAATAAATGGCTCAGCTTATTGATGGTAAAAAAACCGCAGAAGGCATCGTTGAAAAAATTGCTGCCGAGGTTGAACACCTACAGTTCAAACCCGGTCTTGCCGTTATCATCGTTGGTGAAGATGATGCCAGTCAGGTCTATGTCAAAAACAAAGTGTTGAAAGCCAAGCAATGCGGCTTTAAATCCGTCAAACATCATATGGATGAAAGCACCTCGCAAGCTGACCTCTTGTATATGATCGACAGTTTGAACAAGGACGAGTCCATTCATGGGATTCTCGTCCAGCTTCCCCTGCCCGCCCATATTGATGCAGGGGCTGTCATTCAGGCGATTTCATCTAAAAAAGATGTAGATGGCTTTCACTACCTCAACGCCGGCATGTTGGCCACCGGGGCTTATGAAAAAGCTTTGGTCCCCTGCACCCCTTATGGGGTGATGTATATGCTTAAGCAAGTGCACGGTGATGACATGGCAGGGATGGAAGCCGTTATGATCGGTCATTCCAACATTGTCGGCAAACCCATGGTGCAACTGTTACTCAACGAAGAATGCACCGTCCACATCTGTCATAAAGCCACCCGCGATGTTAAAAAACATGCCCAACAAGCCGACATTTTGATTGTCGCCACAGGTGTGCCGCATCTGGTCAAAGGCGACTGGATCAAAAAAGGCGCGACCATCATTGATGTGGGCATCAACAGCGTTGAAATCGGCGATGGACGCCGCCGTCTTGTCGGTGATGTGGACTTTGATGCCGCCAAAGAAATTGCAGGCGCCATCACCCCTGTACCCGGTGGTGTCGGTCCCATGACCATTGCCATGCTGATGATGAACACACTCAAAGCCGCTTGCGTCATCAATAACGTGGATATCCCGAAAATCTAAGGTCAGGTGCGTGTTGCCACCCCTAAATGATGACACGCCTTTTCGTAAAGGTCCTTTAACTTTTCTTCACCGACAAGATCACCTTCTTCGTCGCGATAAGAGATATCGCCCTGCACAGGTGTGCCCTGCCATTTAACTTCGGTTTCTTCACGCGCTTCTGTAGTCTTGTACCATTGGATAAATTCATTCACCTTGGCCAGAAGACGATAAGAATCAGGCTGAGCTTTGATCCCTACACTATAATAATAGGGCGCACTGGCTATATTACCCGGCAGGATTTCAATTTTGCCATACCATGGGCTTTTCGGGTTTGTTGCAGCCCAATAATAAATTGGCAAATCAACAGCAAATGCGTCGACCGTGCCTTCAACCAAACAATCATGAATACGCGATTGATCGCTGTAAGGAATGAGATTGGCAAGATGTGCAATTTGACCCGGTTTATTTTCATTTTCCGACCAGCGCAAACCCGCTTCTTCCAATACTTGAAAAGCCCCCGGATCATTAATAATCCCCACAACTTTATTCTCAAGATCAGCGATAGATTCAATGCGCGTATCCCCTGTGCGCCGACATAAGACAAAATCCAGATACGTATAGGTTTCTGAGAAAGCCACATCCTGAAAATCAGCAGAAGGGGGCAAGGCTGTCCAGACAAGGTTGACAGGTTCTTCATTGGGTTTGCGCCCACTATAGAGAAGCTCTGTCGCCACATCCCACGGATGTTCTTCAATCACGGCCTCAACACCCAACCATTTGGCAAAAGCTTTAATATAGTCGATATCCAAGCCTTCCAAGGGTTGCCCAATGGCTTGGCGAAAAGACAGACCAACAAAGCTTGGTTCCACAACCACACGCAACTTTTTATCGCGCATCACGCGGTCCAGCATGTCATTTTCAGGATCAAACCAAATGGCTGACTTTTGTGCGATCTCCGATAGGTTTTGTTTGGCTTGTTCGGATTTAGACAGTCTGCCCAAATCATCATAAACCCAACCAATCTTGTCCATAGCGCGTTTTTGTGCCTGTTGACCATTAGCCAACATCTCAAAGATTACCTGATTGTTTTGATCGATACTTCTTTGATGGGCAATGGTCGTTTCAATATTTTGATCCAGCTTGATCAAAGCGGCATCAATATTGGATTGCAGACCTTTCAACGTTTCCTGAGTTTGTTGAATGATGTCTTCCAGCACTTGATTGACTTCGTTCAAATCAATCAGTTCAGCAGCATTTTTCACTTGTTCCATGGTGGTTTGTGACAAGGCACGCACTTCATGGGCAACAACGGCAAAGCCTTTGCCCTGCGCCCCGGCACGCTGTGCTTCAATGGTAGCATTCAACGCCAGCATCTTCACAGCCTTACCAATGTCACCGATAGAAGCCAGAACATTGGCCGTATCTTGATTTTTTTGTGTCAGGGTGTTTTGTAAAGCCGCTAATCGGCTATTGATGCCATCTGCAACATCGTTAATTTCACTTTGCGCCTTCTGCTGTGCACTGTTGACACTGCTTTTACTGCGCACCATTTCTTCATCTATTTCAACCAAGCCTTTTTTAAGGTTGGTTGCCCGACGGTCAATCTCACTCATAAAATATTGCTGAAGTGCCCCTGCGCTCTGGGCATGAGAGACCAACTTATGCATATGAGCGCTCATCGCCAGGATTTCGCGCTCAACATCTTTGTCTTCAGTTTTCGAAGCGGGAGAATAATTGTTCATATAAATCCACTACTATTAAAAATTTCAATAATAAACCCCTCTCTCCCCAAGAAAGACAAAGCCCACACCATAGGGTGTGGGCTTCATTCTGTTTTTATTAACAATCCATACAGTCACGCTTTTCCCATTCGCTGGGATGGCTCATGAAGTCATTCCAGTTTTGCATGCGCAATTTCACATAGCTATTGACGAAATCATCCCCAAAGCCTTTACGGATCACCTCTGACTTATCCAGAAGGCGCAAAGCATCAAGCAAATTGAGCGGCAATTTACGCACGTCTTTCAACGTGTGGCCTTCTTTATACATATCAATATCATGGCGTTTCCCTGGGTCGCGTTGATGTTCCATCCCGTCAAGACCTGCCATCAACAGGCTGGCTTGTAAAAGATATGGATTAACCGCCCCGTCTGCAAGGCGGAATTCAAAACGCCCCGTATCCGGAATGCGGATCATATGTGTGCGGTTATTGCCTGTGTAGGTCACTGAATTGGGTGCCCATGTTGCCCCGGATGCAGTGATCGGTGCATTGATACGTTTAAAGCTATTAACCGTCGGGTTAAACAACGCACAAAGCCCTTCAGCACTATCAAGCACACCAGCTAAAAATGAATAGGCTTTCTCAGACATACCCAGTTCACCATTGGGGTCTTCAAACAGGTTTTTCGTCCCCGTTGTATCCCACAAAGAAACATGACAATGACAGCCATTGCCCGTTAAATGATTAAACGGCTTCGGCATGAAGGTTGCGCGCATTCCGCGTTTTTCCGCCAAGGTTTTAACCATAAACTTAAAGAAAACATGTTGATCGGCTGTGACGATACAGTCGTTATAATCCCAGTTCATTTCAAACTGGCCGTTGGCATCTTCATGATCGTTTTGATACGGGCCCCAGCCCAGTTCCAGCATACAGTCACAAATTTCTTTGATCAGGTCGTACTGGCGCATCACAGCGGATTGATCATAACATGGTTTTTCAGCCACATCTAAAGTATCAGCGACCGAGCGCCCATCTGGTGACAGCAGAAAATATTCACATTCCACGCCTGATTTCATGCGATAACCAAGGGCGGCAGCCTTTTCGACCTGTGCCTTTAATTGATTACGCGGACCTTGCGTGTAGGATTTGCCATCCATAACCAAATCACCAGCCAACCAGCCGACTTCTTTTTGCCATGGTAGTTGGATCAAGCTACTGGCATCCGGCACGGACAAAAGGTCCGGATCCGCAGGTGATGAATCTAGATAGGTTGCAAAACCAGCAAAACCAGCACCATTTTTCTGCATACCTGCAATGGCCGAAGCTGGCACCAGTTTTGAACGTAACGCCCCAAAAAGATCAACATAGCTGATCAAAAAATATTCAATCCCCTTATCATTCGCCACATCAGCAAGCTCGATTGCCTTCTCGCTCATAACCTTCTCCATAGTGCATATTTTTTAATCATAAAATCGGAATGTCTAATTATTAAACACATTAAATCAGAAGAAAATTTTGTCAACCCTTATGAAAGATATTTTCCTCTTATTAATTTATCACAAAAAAGCCCCGCTGAAATCGCGAGGCTTCTAAGAGGAAATTGAACTATTTAGCTTTGGCTTTCCGAATTTAAATAACTGATCACAGAAAGCAGTTTCACTGGCATTTCCAGTAACTCATCCGGTCCATGCGGTGCGTCAGGATCAAAATACAAGGAATCACCTGGGCCCATTTCATACAACTTATCACCATGGCGATAGCTGACCCGACCTTCCAATACATAGATAAATTCCAGCCCGGAATGTTGAAAAAGCGGAAAGACTTCTGAATCTTCATCCAACGTAATCAGATAAGGTTCCACCGTTATGCGTTTATGTAGCGAATGCCCAAGCAATCTATATTCATGCCCTGCGCGCGTCCCGCGTCTTTCAATCGCCAAACCTTGACCAGCCTTCACATAGGTCGCATCGCGTTTCTCTTCAAAACGACGAAAGAAAGATGTCACCGGCACATTCAAAGCATTGGATAAAGACTGTAAAGTTGATAAAGACGGTGATGTTTGACCATTTTCAATTTTCGACAACATACCCAAAGACAAATCCGCCTGTCGGGCCAAATCAGCAACCGTAATACCAAGTTTATTGCGATATTCTTTGACTTGATAACCAATGGCCGCTTCTAGGGAATTTTCTTTTGCGCCTTTATAATTATGTGGATCTTGTGACTTTTCCTGTTTTTTTATTGCTTGTTTCCGAGCCATCCTCAGTCCTTACACGTTATTTCGCAGATAGATGCTCTTATATACTAAAGTACCGCCTAAAGGCCAAGCATAAGATTCCCATCAGTAATATATGTTTATTTCTAGTAATTAAAAAATCCAATCATGGTTCGGAGGGTAAAACATCCACTATTCAATAACTTAACCATAATGCGAATCGGGAAAATTTGATCATTTTCCCTTTTTAAAACAAGTTGTAACCGCACAAAAAAAAGTCAATCCATCGCCTTTTTCATAAGCAATTGCATATATTAAGATCAACAGCCCCCCTCAACTGAAAAAACCTTATACTTTCCAGCAAAACAACTGCAAATAAGGTGATCCATATGCCCCAATCTGCTAGCTTTACATACAATTTTAAAGTACAGCGATAAGGAGCAGCAAATGGCTGGCAACAATTCGATCGGTACACCCGATCAACTGCAAGACCCCAATTACACCCCGCCCCTAGCAAAAGCGATCCCTCTTGGCATTCAACATGTCCTGGCAATGTTCGTATCTAACGTCACCCCCGCCATTATTGTGTGTGGCGCAGCTGGTTTTGGTTTTGGGTCGAACTCTCCTGATTTCCCCGAAATGATCTATATGATTCAGATGTCCATGTTTTTTGCAGGTATCGCCACCCTCTTTCAAACCATCGGCTTTGGTCCGGTTGGCGCACGTCTTCCTATCGTTCAAGGGACCAGCTTTGCTTTTATTCCGATTATGATTCCGCTTGTTGCCGGAAAAGGTCTTGAAGCCATGCCCGCCTTGTTCGGGGGTGTTTTAATTGGTGGTCTATTCCATGCTTGTCTTGGCACCGTTATCGGCAAAATCCGCTTTGCCTTACCGCCATTGGTCACAGGACTTGTGGTGCTCATGATTGGTTTGGCCTTGGTCAAAATCGGCATTCAATACGCTGCCGGCGGTGTCCCCGCCATGGGCAAGCCTGAATTTGGCAGCCTGGAAAACTGGTCGGTTGCCTTGGTTGTCATTTTCGTCACCTTAGGTCTGAAATTTTTCAGTCGCGGCATGGTATCGGTTTCTGCCGTATTGATCGGCTTATTGGTTGGTTATGTTGTGGCTTACTTTATGGGCATGGTCCATTTCGGCAACGTCTCAAAAGCCGCTGCTTTTGCTCTGCCCTCACCTTTACATTTCGGTTTTGAATTCAGCTTTGCCGCCATTATCGGTTTTTGCCTCATGGCTTTTGTTTCTGCGGTTGAAACAGTCGGCGACGTTTCCGGCATCACCAAAGGTGGGGCCAAACGCGAAGCCACCACAGAAGAAATCTCAGGTGCTACCTACGCTGACGGTTTTGGCAGCGCAACTGCCGGATTATTCGGTTGCTTACCCAACACGTCATTCAGCCAAAATGTTGGTTTGATTGCCATGACAGGCGTGATGAGCCGCCATGTTGTCACCATCGGCGCAATCTTCCTGATTATCTGCGGCCTTGTCCCGAAAGTCGGTGCGATTATTTCTACTGTCCCGATTGAAGTTTTAGGCGGTGGCGTCATCGTCATGTTCGGTATGGTTTGTGCTGCGGGTATTTCCATGCTGTCCGATGTGGACTGGAATCGTCGTAACATGGTGATTTTCGCCGTCGCTTTGTCCATCGGCCTTGGTTTGCAATTGGTACCGGAAGCCCTGCAACACTTGCCGCAAACGGCAAAAGTATTGCTGACATCCGGCTTGTTACCAGCCGCCTTCATCGCCATTATCTTGAACTTGATCTTGCCAGAACATCTGGATGAAGATCAAACAGAAGAAATTTCTGGTGGCCTTCGCGGTGAGTCCAAACCTTAATCTGATTTGCAACATACAAACAAAAAATCCCCGCCATTCTCGATGAAGGGCGGGGATTTTTTTGTCGATTAAGAAGCCTTTAAGCTAAAGCTTTGGCTTCTTTACGTTGTGCATGCAACAACGGTTCCGTATAACCGCTGGGTTGTTCACAGCCTTTAAAGACCAGATCACAAGCCGCTTTAAACGCAACAGAGGTTTCGAAATTACCATCCATATTTTTATAAAGCGGATCACCCGCATTTTGACGATCCACAACACCAGCCATACGTTTCATGGTTTCCATAACCTGATCTTCATTGACCAAACCATGGCGCAACCAGTTTGCCATATGCTGGCTGGAAATACGCA
>JABXIC010000020.1 GCA_013373265.1 Methylocystaceae bacterium
AAACCATCACCGCCATTGTTGCCAGGACCACATAAGATCACGGTTTTACGTGGTGACCATCGTTTTCTGATTTCACGTGCAATAGCACTGCCCGCAGCTTCCATAAGTTGGATACCAGAGATTCCGTTTGTAATGGTGAGCCGATCAGCCTCATACATATCAGCCACGCTTAAAAGACAGTTTTTTGATGATTTTGCCATTGCTATCCTTGCCATTGGTCCCAAGTCATTTTAAACAACCATTTATTATAACAACAAAAAGTGAGCATTGTCGTGAGGGTTTTGGTTCTCGGCGCAGGCGTGGTGGGTACAACAACGGCCTTTTATTTGGAAAAGGCCGGGCATGAAGTTGTTGTGCTTGATCGACAAAACGCACCGGGCATGGAAACAAGCTTTGCCAATGGCGGCCAAATTGCGGCTGCCCATGCAGACCCATGGGCGAGTCCGGCGACACCTTGGAAGGCCTTGAAATGGTTAGGGAAAAAAGATGCGCCCTTGCTTTTTCACTCTTTACGGTTTGATCCAAAATTGTGGGCATGGTGCATAAAGTTTCTTGCCAATTGCACAGAACGCAGAACAGAAATAAATACGGAGCGCACTTTACGTGTTGCTCTTCACAGCCGTAAATGTCTGAAAGAATTACGTAAAGAAATAGAACTTGATTACGACCATCGCGAAGAAGGTATCCTGCATTTTTATCGCAACAGTAAAGAGTTTGAGCTTGCCGTAAAAGCTGCTGAAACTATGCGCAAATATGGTTTGGATCGCAAGGTATTATCCCCACAAGAATGTGTGACAACCGAACCTGCCCTTTCCCATGTAAAAGATGAACTGGTTGGGGGGATTTATTCTGCTCATGATGAAAGCGGTGACGCGCATAAATTTACCCAGCAACTTGGGGCAGTCTGTCGCCAAAGCGGGGTTGAGTTTAAGTTTAATCAAAACATTTTAGAGATCGTGGTTGAAAACGGTAAAGTCGTTGGTGTGAAGACCGATCAAAACCTTGTGAAAGCGGATGCTTATGTGGTTTGTTTGGGCAGCTATAGCCCGTTTTTATTGCGTCCCCATGGTATAAAATTGCCGATTTATCCGGCCAAAGGATACTCTGTCACAATCCCTGTCAAAAAAAATGCTCATGCCCCGACTGTCAGTTTGACAGACGATGAGTTTAAACTGGTCTTTAGCCGTTATAATGATAGATTGCGTGTTGCGGGAACGGCTGAATTGGGTGGCTATAGCACAGACGTCAATATGTTACGTAGCCGTTTTATTTTGAATAAAACGCTGGATCTATTCCCGGATTTGAGAGCGTCTCAAGATGTGAGCTATTGGGCGGGATTGCGACCAAAAACACCGGATAGCGTTCCCATTATAGGCAAAAGCTCTATCGATTCCCTTTATCTTAATACTGGACACGGGACATTGGGATGGACCATGTCTTGTGGATCAGCGCAAGTCATTGCGGACTTAATCAGTGCAAACACACCACAAATAGAGCTTTCAGGACTTGGCTACGAAAGATTCTAATGATGCGTCGCAGCAATGACTTGCCATTATGGTGCTGAACGGTAACAATTGTCCCTAATTTACGCGGGGTTTGTCAGGGAGACAATTATGACGGCAAAAATTTTGACCATAGCACAACAAAAAGGTGGCGCAGGTAAAACAACGGTTGTTGCTCAATTGGCAACGACTTATGCATCGCAAAAGAAAAATGTCGCGCTCGTTGATATTGACCCCCAGGCAAGCCTGACATCTTGGTTTGCAGAAAGAAAACGCACCCTTGGTGACGATAATCGAATTGTTCTTTCCAGTGTGGGGGGCTGGAGATTGAAGAATGAACTGGATCGTTTGAAGCAAGATTTCGATGTGATCCTTGTTGATGCCCCACCTCATGCGGAAACCGAAGCAAATATTGCCATTCGCTATGCCGACTTATTGGTAATCCCGGTACAACCAAGTCCCATGGACGTATGGGCAACAGCCCCCACATTCAAACAAGCAAAAAAAGAAAAAACCCAAGCGATTGTGTTGCTAAACCGTATTCCACCACGCGGTAAATTGCTGGAAAAGATCAAAGGCATGCTTGAAGAAGACGAACGCCCCATGTTGAAATCCACATTGGGAAATCGTGTTGCCTTTGCCGCCAGCATGATTGATGGTCTTGGTGTGGTCGAGTCGGAAAAGCGTAGTGCGGCTGCGGTTGAGATCAAAGCTTTGGCAAAAGAAATCTGGAATACCTGATGCCTGATAAAGAGACAGGTAAACTTGGTCGCGTTGATGTTGACGTTTTGAAAAAGGAAACACTTTTTCAAGGCTATTTCAAAGTTGACGAGTACACTTTGCGCCACAAAAAATATGAAGGGGGTTGGACACAGCCAATTACCCGCGAAATTTTTGAACGTGGGCATGCCTCAGGTATGCTGCCGTATGACCCTGTCACCGATATGGTTGTGCTTATAGAACAATTTCGCCTTGGGGCTTATGCCGCAGATTATGATCCTTGGCTATTGGAGGTGCCTGCCGGGATTATTGAAGCAGGTCAAAGCGCAGAAGAGGTTGCCCGGCGTGAAACATTTGAAGAAACAGGGTGTACGGCAAAGCGGATGGAGCATATCGCTGATATTTTAGTCTCCCCTGGCGGTTCTTCAGAAACACTTCAACTTTATTGTGTTGAGATTGATATCCATGAAGCTGATGACGTTGCTGGGTTGGAAGACGAAGGTGAATTCATACGGGTCTTGAAAGTGTCTGTACAAGAGGCTCTGGATTTTTTAGACGCAGGGCGTATGCAAAATTCAACGGGAATCATCGCTTTGCAATGGCTAAAACTCAACCATTTAAATATACGTGAAAAATGGTGTAATAAAAAATAAAATACATTTATATCAGATTAATTGTTGAACTCTTCTAAACTTCTACCTATTTTTAAACAAAATAGAACCAGATCAGAAGAGTATAAAAATGGATATCCGTGAAGGCTTTGTCGATACAATCGGCAACACTCCCCTCATTAGACTAAAAAAAGCATCAGAAGAAACAGGCTGTGAAATTCTTGCAAAAGCAGAATTCTTAAACCCCGGCGGATCGATTAAAGATCGTGCTGCCCTTGCTATTATTAAGGATGCCGAAGCCAAAGGTTTGTTGAAACCGGGTGGCGTTATCGTTGAAGGTACAGCGGGTAATACGGGAATCGGTATTGCTCTGGTGGGCCGTGCGCTTGGCTATCGCAGTGTTATTGTGATGCCGGAAACACAAAGTCAGGAAAAAAAGGACATGCTGCGCCTTTGTGGTGCTGATTTGCGCCTCGTGCCTGCGGTTCCTTACAAAAACCCGGATAACTATGTTCATTATTCGCGTCGTTTGGCTGAAGAGCTTGCTAAAACAGAAAGTAACGGGGCCATATGGGCCAATCAGTTTGATAATGTTGCCAACCGTCAGGGCCATATGGATACCACAGCCCAAGAAATCTGGAACCAAACCGATGGTCAAGTAGATGGTTTTGTCTGTGCTGTTGGTACAGGGGGCACGTTGGCAGGTGTTTCTATGGGCTTAAAAGCGCATAATGAAGATATCAAAATCGCGATTGCAGACCCTATGGGGGCAGCATTATATAACTATTACAAGCATGGCGAATTAAAAGCTGAAGGGTCTTCTATTACGGAAGGGATCGGCCAAGGTCGAATCACAGCCAACCTTGAAGATGCTAAAGTCGACTTTGCCTATCAGATTAGTGATATGGAAGCAGTGCAAATTGCCTTTGATTTGTTAAAGTATGAAGGCTTGTGCGTGGGTGGGTCATCTGGTGTCAATGTGGCAGGCGCTATCCGTCTTGGTAAAGAACTTGGACCGGGCAAACGGATTGTTACGGTGTTATGTGACAGTGGGACTCGTTATCTCAGTAAATTGTTCAACCCGGAATTCCTCAGACAAAATAATCTTCCAGTTCCGGACTGGATGTAGGTAATACTATTTCAAAGAGGGCCAAATGCCCTCTTTTTATCTAAGATCATTCTAATTTTTCCTTGCCATCTTAGACTTGAAAGTGCCCTATTGTTACTTAGCAAAAATTAAAAAAAATGGGGGCTTCGATGAGCTTTAAAAACCCGCAAGGTCTTGTCAGCACTGAATGGCTTGCTGAACATATGAATGCACCTGACATTCGTATCGTTGATGCGACATATTTTCTACCTGTTGAAGGACGTAGCGCCAAGGATGCCTTTATAGAGGCGCATATTCCCGGTGCACAGTTTTTTGCCGTGGATGAAATTGCTGATACCACAGTCGCCCTACCCCATATGGTGCCGTCAGCGGAAAAGTTTTCTTCCTCTGTTAGAAAGCTGGGTTTAGGTGATGGCGTGCGCATTGTTGTTTATGATTCGCGCAATGGCGGTTGTGCGGCAGCGCGTGTGTGGTGGACATTTAGATATTTTGGTCATGAAGATGTTGCTGTGCTTGATGGTGGTCTTGGTAAATGGCTGGCTGAAGGTCGTCCTGTTGATGACGGCCCCGCTGATGCTGTACAGGAAAGACATTTTACTGCACGGGTGAATAACTTTATTATTCGAGATAAGACCCATATGCTTCAAAATATCGAAGCTCGTCGTGATCAGGTTGTTGATGCCCGTTCTGCTCCACGTTATCGCGGTAAAGGTGAAGAACCTTGGCCTGTGTCTAAGGTCGGTCGAATTCCCAATTCATTAAATGTTCCATGGGACACATTGATTGACCAAGAAAAAGGCGGTGTCTTTAAAACGGCTGACGAAATCAACGCCCTCTTTAGTAAGGCTGGCGTTGACCCGCGCAAACCCATGACAGCAACATGCGGGTCTGGCGTGACGGCAGCTGTTCTTGTTTTTGCCGCGTACCTCTTGGGTAATAAAGATGCTGCTGTTTATGATGGATCATGGGCAGAATGGGGCTCAAGTGAAGACACGCCTGTTGAAAAAAGTTAATGCAAATAAGGGACTCGTTTTTGTCCCTTTCTTGCGCAATAATATCCCATAAGAAACACCCCTGTCGTCTGCCCCTATATCTGTGCGGGCGCGTATTTTAGCGAAAGTTACAATGAAAAAAGATACCCACCTTCTCCATGCCGGTCGCACACCCAAATCTAACTTCGGAATCGTAAACCCGCCTGTTTATCATGCCTCTACCGTAACTTTCCCAACTGTTGCAGCAATGCATGAAGCGGGTAAAAACCCGACAGAAGGCATTTATTATGGTCGGATGGGGACGCCAACCTCTCAAGCCTTTGAAGAAGCCGTGGCTGCCTTAGAAGGTGCAGATAAAGCTATTGCCGTACAATCCGGTCTTGCCGCGATTACAGGGGCAATTATGGCCTTTGTTAAAGCGGGTGATCATATTCTTGTCACGGATAGTGTTTATTTCCCAACCAAGAAATTCTGCGATGAGTTTTTGAAAAACTTCGGTGTCGAGGTCACCTATTACGACCCGATGATTGGCGCGGCAATTACTGATTTGATGCAAGACAATACAAAAATCGTCTTTACCGAAGCACCGGGGTCCTTGACTTTTGAAGTACAAGACATTCCTGCCATTGCAAAAGCTGCGCACAGTCGTGGGGCTATTGTCATGATTGATAATACTTGGGCAGCGGGTTATTACTTTAACGCTTTTGAACATGGCTGCGATGTGTCTATTCAAGCAGCCACCAAATATATCGGTGGTCATTCTGATATTATGATGGGCACGATTGCGTTGCGTGAAGAACATTACAAGCAGGTAAAATCCAAATTGTACACATTGGGCTATTGTGCCAGCCCGGATGATTGTTATCTGGGCCAACGTGGATTGCGTTCTCTCCCCGCCCGTTTAGCACGGCATCAAGAAAACGGAATGAAGATGGCGGCTTGGTTGAAAGAACGTCCTGAAGTCACTAAAGTCCTGCACCCTGCTTTTGAAGATTGCCCGGGGCATGAATTCTGGAAACGTGATTTTACTGGTGCCAGTGGTTTATTCTCCATCGTTTTAGACGGAAAATACAGCGCGCAAGCGGTTGCGGCGATGCTGGATGGCATGGAACTTTTCCCCATGGGATACAGCTGGGGTGGCTATGAAAGCTTAATCATTCCGTTTAACCCCAAAGGCGCGCGCCAGGTCACAGAATGGGTTGAAGATGGCCCGTGCTTGCGCATCCACGCCGGACAAGAGAATATTGATGACCTGATTGAAGATCTCAACAATGGTTTTGAACGGTTGAACAAGGCCTAAGTGCCATCTATAAACAAAAGACAGCTTATTTTTCGGATAGAGAGACATGAACGAGATTTCCAAATACAGTAAAGAAGATACCAAAGCGCAAGTCATTGGTAAGACAATCTTTAAACTGGCGCTTATTTCTCTCTTGGTTGGGGTGTTCATGTCCTTTTTTGACATCACCCCGCAAACCATTCTGGAAAACTTTGGAGAATCTGTCGCAAAAGCCTATGAGATCATGACAGGCTGGCTACGCTGGATGGTGCCTTATATTCTGCTGGGTGCCACCATCGTTATCCCTATCTGGGCCATCCTCGCCTTGCTGCGTCTTGGTGGACGCAAGAAAGACAAGTCTTAATCACTTACGAGTAGAATCCCCATATCAAATACGGGATGACTTAATTTTTTATAGAAATAATAAGGGAAAATGGCGCGCCCAGGAGGATTCGAACCCCCGA
>JABXIC010000147.1 GCA_013373265.1 Methylocystaceae bacterium
CGGTGCTGCCGTTGCTTTCGCGGGAGAAACTTTTTTAGTCCTCTCTAAAAGTGACCCAAGCCAACATGCCACGTTTGAAGGCGACGTGTTGATCTTGTTGAGCATCCTATGCGTCAGTGTCGGCTATGTCTGTGGCGGACGACTGAGCACCTTAATTGGAACATGGGCAGCAACCTCTTGGTCTTTGGCGATTTCAGGGATCTTGTTCATCCCCCTCTTTATATTTTTGACCCTCAACGTTGAGATAACAACCATCACGCAAGCTTCATGGGGTGGTGTTGCATATCTGGTAATCTTCACCTGCATTTTGGGCTACGCTTGCTGGTATTGGGCCATCGGGCAATTGGGTGTGGGCGCAATTGCCCCCTTGCAATTCGGCCTCCCGCTTGTCAGCGTGACTTTAGGCGTGATCATTTTCAATGAAGCTTTAACATTTCAAATTTTCGTCGCCGCCATTACCATTTTGACCGGTATTGCAATTACGAGAAAAGCATAATGGTTTTACATATCCAAAAAGCCACATCAGCAAAAGACCTCAACCACATCCGCACACTGTTTCGTGAATATCAAAACTGGTTGGGTGCCGATATTTGCTTTCAAGGTTTTCAGGAAGAATTGCAAAATCTTGATAAAAAATACGATTGCATCTTACTGGCGCGCTTCAATGATACAGTCTGTGCCTGTGTTGGCTTTTGCCCATCAGACACAAACAAAGTGTGTGAAATAAAGCGGCTGTACGTGCGTGAAAACTTTCGCAAGCTTGGCATTGCGCGTACTTTGATAGAAGAAAGCCTGCAACGTGCCAAAGATGCAGGTTACCTTAAAATGCAGCTAGAAACGTTGCAGCATCTTAACCCTGCCATAAAATTGTATGAGAGCTTGGGCTTTACACACAGTGGTACCTCTGACGATAATCCCTTGGATCAAATCGTCTGTATGGAAAAATCACTATAAAATACTTGTGCCGCCCCTTATCATGGGCGATATGTAAGATAGAAAAGAACAGCAATCAGGGGCAACATGAGCGCATTGGCACTGGACATATTTGGTCCTCACTTTCAGATGTGGATTACCTACATCATTATTATTGCTGCGCTTATTGCCTACGCGATTGAAGATATTCCTGTTGAATTAACGTCATTGGTCACCTTAGGCTTTATCATGGTGATCTTTCATATTTTCCCCGTCACAGATGATAGCGGTGACAATCTTCTATCCCCGCATAACCTCTTGCTGGGCTTTGCCAATACCGGATTGATAACGGTGCTGGCTTTGTTGGTTGTCGGTCAGGGGATGGTACGCACAGGCGTTTTAGAACGTGGCGCACAGATATTGCTGCATGTTGGCGGCAAACATGCTTGGCTGACCATCCTGATTACCTTGATTGTGGGTATGTTGATTTCATCCATGCTCAACAACATCCCTGTTGTTGTCATCTTTATCCCGATCATGCAGGCCCTTGCCGCCAAGATCAATAAATCCGCCAGTAAAGTCATGATGCCGTTAAGCGCTGCTGCTGTGCTGGGCGGGATGATTACCCTGATCGGGTCCGGTACAAACTTGCTGGTGAATTCTGCCCTGATCCAGTTGGGGGAAGTACCCTTCCAGTTTTTTGATTTCACCATACCGGGGCTGGTTCTGGCTTCTGCCGGATTGGTTTATGTGGTCTTTGTTATGCCACGCCTGTTGCCTGATCGCACCGGGGAAGATGGGGACAACAGGATCAACGGTAAACAATTTATTGCCCAGTTAACGGTTGCCCCGGGGGCCAAACTGGTCGGGACCGAAGCCATGGGTGGTTTCTTTAAGGAACTGGCAACCCTGACAGTCCGCATGATCCAGCATCAAGGCAGCATCATCTTACCGCCCTTTGAAGATCATAAAATTCAAGCCGGTGATATTTTGGTGGTGGCTGCCACACGTAAAGCCATCACAGAAGTCTTAACACAAAATAACGGCCTCTTGGAACCGCACCACCCTGAATTGGTGCGCAAATCTTTTGATTCCATGGAAGGGGCTGAACCACAACAAGGCGACGAAGAAGAAGCAGACACGACCAAAAATAAAGAGCGTATGCTGGTTGAAGTCATGCTGCCACCCACCTCACAGCTGTCCGGTCAAATTTTGCAGAACACGACTTTTGCCCAACGTTCCGGCTGTAAAGTCATTGGTATTCAGCGCCGTTCGCGCATGATCCGTGCCCGCATGGATGATATCCGCCTACAATCCGGTGATGTGCTACTGGTTCAAGGCCACCCCACCAATATTCACAACCTACGTTCCAACCGCGATGTCATTTTACTGGAATGGTCAAAGGAAGAACTGCCCGCCGTCCATCACGCACGCCGTGCCCTTGCGATTTTCCTAACCGTTGTCGCCTTGGCAGGGAGCAATATTCTACCAACCGTCACCTGTGCCTTGATGGGGGCAACCGCCATGGTTGCCATTGGTGCCTTAAGTGTGCGCCAAGCCGTACGTGCTGTGGATTCAAAAATCGTCACCATGGTCGGTGCCGCCCTCGCCCTTGGTACCGCCATGCAAGCAACTGGTGCGGCTTCTTACCTTGCCCATAGTGTGGTTGATATGCTTGATGGGGCAGGGCCAAGAACGGTCTTATCAGTCTTATTCCTGCTGATCGCGCTTTTGACCAACGTGCTTTCAACACAAACCTGTGCCGTCTTGTTCACGCCTATTGCGGTGTCTATGGCCACTGAATTGGGTGTTGACCCACGTTCCTTTGCCGTGGCCGTTGTCTTTGCCGCCAACTGTGCCTTTGCAACACCCATCGGCTATCAGACAAACCTGCTGGTCATGGCACCAGGGCGCTATACCTTTAAAGACTTTATCATCGCCGGCACCCCGCTTGTCTTTATCATCTGGATTGTATTTAGCCTGTTCATTCCGGTCTTCTACGGATTTTAGGGCTTGAGGCCACAGGCTCTATTCATAAGAAAAGAACGACTGTCTGAATAAATTTAAGCCTGAAAGCGCATTAAGCGTTTTTCAATACGCATCCAGACCTGAATAAAGACAAAGGTCAACAGCAGATAGATCACGCCTGCGGCAAAATACATTTCAATCGCCAGATAATTGCGCGCGATGATCGTACGTGTCACCCCTGTTAAATCCAGCAAGGTGATCGTATAAGCCAAGGCTGAACTTTTCAGCATCAAGATGATCTCATTACCATAGGCAGGTAAGGCCATGCGGATAGCACGCGGCAAAACAATCCGGCGATAAAGGGTTGGTTTTGTCATGCCGATGGCGATGCCGGCTTCAATTTCGCCATGGGGGACGGTTTGAATAGCCCCGCGAAAAATTTCTGCGGTATAAGCCCCCGTGTTCAACGCAAAAACCACCAATGCGCAAACGTAGGCTTCTTTAAAGATGGGCCAGAACATACTGTCGCGCACCGCATCAAATTGTGCTGCCCCGTAATAAAACAAAAACAACTGTACCAACAAGGGCGTGCCACGAAAGAAGAAGGTATAAATTAAAGGTACATTACTGACCCACCAGTTATTACTGGCACGCATCAGGGCGACTGGCACTGCAATCACAAATCCGATCAAGCATGAGATGAGCACCAGCTCCATCGTTACCAATGCGCCATCCCAGAGTTTGGGAAGTGCAATAAATATCTCTTCCCAATTCATGAGTTTGCCCTCTGCACACCTTTATTGGCCCATTTCTCAGCATAGATTTGCCCCAGCAACACCACACTGGTAATCGTCAAATAAATCAGCGCCGCAATAAAATAAAAGGTAAAGGGTTCTTTTGTATTTGCAATCGCAATGCCGGAATTGCGCATCAGTTCCGGTAAGGAAATGAGTGACACCAACGACGTATCTTTAAGCAGGCACTGAAAGAGATTACCCAGTCCAGGCAAAGCCAAACGCATGGCTTGTGGCAAGGTAATACGCCAGAAAATTTGATGTGATTGCATCCCACAGGCAATAGCGGCTTCGATTTGACCGCGTGGGACGGATTGGATGGCACCGCGAAAAACTTCCGTGGCATAGGCCCCAAAAGAAACGCCAAGGGCCGTGATACCGGCTGCAAAAACATTGATCTCAATATATCCGTCATACCCCAATTGATCGCCAATCCGGTTGAGGATATCTTCGCCACCAAAATAAACCAATAAGACAATCAGGATTTCCGGGATACCGCGCACCACGGTTGTATAACTTTGTCCGATTCCACGAAGAAAAGCATAAGGCGACAGTTTCGCCCCGGCCCCTAACAAGCCAAAGACAAGGCCAATCAACAACCCGCCGAAAGCGACTTGTATGGTCATCCACGCGCCATAGGCAATTTGTGGGCCAAATCCTTGAAAATCGAACATTTATTTCCTCTGAAAAGCCATGAGCCCCGACCGATGTCGAGGCTCATGCATAACAGGATTAAAAGATTGAGAAGGGGAAATATTTTGCGTTGATCTTCTCATACGTGCCATTGGCAACGATGGCCTTTAACGCGGCATTGAGTTTCATGCGCAGATCATCGTCTTTCTTGCGAACCGCAATACCGATTTTGTCGTTCACATCAATGGCATCGCCAATAAATTCAAAACCAGCGCCTTGTTCAGAACGCAACCAGTCATAAGCCGGCAATTTATCAGAAACCAAAACCTCAACACGACCAGAAGCTAGATCCAGATACGCATTTTCTTGCGTATCATAAAGTTTAGCGTCAACGTCTTTCATGTTATCGGTCACATAGTTGGCAGAAATAGTCGCACGTTGTGCCCCAACAGACTTCCCTTTAAGGTTATTAGGGTCAATGTTGGCACCTTTTTTAGCAACCATAGTCAAGTTGTTTGAATAATAAGGGTCAGTAAAAGCAACGGCTTTTTTGCGTTCTTCCGTAATGGACATAGAGGCCACGATGGCGTCATATTTCTTTTTATTCAAACCAATGATGATTGAATCCCATTCCAGCGGTGCAACGATTTCGCATTCCGCTTTCATTTCAGCGCACAAAGCATTTGCGATATCGACGTCAAAGCCAAAGGCCTTGCCTTCTTTATCGATACCGTTAAACGGAGGATAAGCGCCTTCTGTACCGATACGCAGCTTGTCTGCGGCATTCGCCATAGAAACACCCAAGCCAATAACGGCCGCCAGTGCAATTGCAATTTTCTTCATTTAATAATTCTCCCGTGATTGATTACTTAAATTTTATCCCTAACCCGTCGGATTTAAAGTTCCGTGCTAATGAACTGTCTCATACGTTCCGACTTCGGATTTCCAAACACATCTTTAGGCGCGCCGAACTCTTCAACTTGCCCTTGATGCAAATACATAACGTGGCTGGAGACCTCGCGGGCAAAGCCCATTTCGTGGGTCACCACCAACATGGTGCGTCCTTCTTCTGCCAGCATCTGCATGACCTTGAGAACTTCCCCCACCAACTCCGGATCAAGAGCCGAAGTTGGTTCGTCAAACAACAACAATTCCGGTTCCATGGCTAAAGCCCGTGCAATGGCCGCGCGTTGTTGTTGTCCACCTGAAAGCTGTGACGGGTAATGATCTTTACGTTCGTAAAGCCCCACCTTGTTCAAAAGACTTTCAGCTTTTTCCGTCGCTTCTTTTTTTGAAATCCCTTTAACCTGTGTCGGACCTTCAATGATGTTTGCCATCAAATCCATATGCGCCCACAAATTAAAGCTTTGAAACACAAAACCGATTTCTGCGCGCAAGCGGGTAATTTGTTTTTTATCCGCCGCACCCAACTGCCCGTCTTTGGCACGTTTCAGTTTCATTTCTTCGCCCGCCACGCATATTTTTCCTTGCGTGGGGCGTTCCAACAAATTCAAACAGCGCAAGAACGTACTTTTTCCAGACCCGGAAGAGCCGATAATTGAAATCACATCCCCATACTGAGCTGTCAAAGAAATACCTTTCAGTACTTCCAGACTGCCAAACTGTTTGTGGATATCGGTTACCTCAAGGGCAGGAATATCTTTGTTCATGAACACTTTTTATATTTTGATTTATTGATAAGCAACTTTGTTTCTTCTTAACCAAGAAGTCAAGAAAGTGTCTCAATTAAGTCGCAATCATCATGATTTTGAGCATTTTTGAAAAAATGAAACCCATATTTGTCATTTTTTGGAAAGGAAATTACCTCAGTTTCATAATTTTTTCTAATCCGCCATAAGGAATCGAAAATCAAATCTTTTCTTTTTGGCTGCAAACTTGACGCAAATCTCGCCATTGTTTTGATGTCAACGCATCCCCACCACCTTTATAAGAACGCAACAAGTCCGCACGTTCTGCTGACATAGGGTGGGTGGAAATAAGACGCAACACACTTTCATAGGCGTGATTTTCTTTATCCAGCTTTGTAAAAAATCCCGCCAGCCCCTCTGTTCTAATCTGTTCTCTACGCATGACTTCAAGGGCATAGAGATCAGCTTCGCGTTCATTATCGCGGCTGTAAGATGTTTCTGCCAGCAAGGCGGCAACATCACCAATATTACCACCCGAAAATAATGAAAGCAGTAATGTTACCCCGGCACTGCGAATAGCCCCTTGCATGGGGTGGCGTCTTTCCACATGACCCAATTCATGCGCCAGCACACCAATAACTTCCTCTGCATTTGAGGCTTTATCAATCAGCCCTCGAAGCAAAATAACGTTATTTCCCGGTGTCGCAAAGGCATTGACCATCTTGTGATCCACCACATGTAACGTAATGGTTTTGGCTTTTTCAGGCCCCATTAAGCGCACGAGAACATCATCAAGAACCTGCAAACCCGCCGGTGATGTACATATCTTTTTAGCGCCAAATCGTTTGGCTGTTTCCAGACCTGCATTTTTAAATGTTTTATTTTCCCAATCCATCGGCACAAAATAAACCGCCATTTGAGCAACATAAGGAAGGATCAGATAAAGAAAGAGGGCAAAGGCCGAAATCCCCCCGGCCAAATACCACGCCAAGCGCGCTTCACTTTTATAGACGCTGCGTCGATGAAGCCCCGGCATAATGTTATTGAGCCATTGTTTGGTGACGTCATCTTCTATGTGCAGACGTTCCCGCCCCTTTTGTCCTGATTTTAAGATCAAAGGACGCGCGGCATAGACCTTATCCACCGGGACAATGTTCGACACATCCCAATCCGTCAGGCATTCCCCGTTTAAATCGGTAATGACAACGCGTTTATTGGCGTAGGTCAACGTCACGTCATAACGTCGCGCACTTTGACCATCCATATAAACGCCATGATACGTCACCGATTAAAATACTCCCACATCCAGTGCATCAGCCAAACCTTCACCGGTTTTTAATTCATCACGATCAATTTGAATGGTTTCTTCAATGGATTGCAAGCCTTGTGCTTCCACATACTTGGCAATAAAGGTCATATATCGCTTCACGATAAACGGGTAACCCATGCCAAATGTCACCAGCGAAATCAAAAAATTGATCACCAGAAAAGCCACAAACCGCGTTGCTTTAATGTTGGCGCGGAAGTGACAGCCATTCAACCGGGTCGCACTTACAAAATAGCTGATAGATTTTGCATAATACACCGACATGGAAAATCCCGCGAGAATCATCCCCCCTAAAATTCCAACGACAACCACCGCCGCAATGATCATTTGCATTTCCGGAGGTAACTCACCCGAATTCTGACTGGGAAAGCGCGTGGATATTTCATCAAAACCAAGTTTTATAAATAAACCGGCCCCCCCGACAGAGACAACCGCCAACACATAGGACAGTAAAAATGCGGGATAAAGCTTTTTAGCGCTGACATCCATCTCAAACGATTGATTGCCAAAGCGTGCATGGTTAACCAGATAACGGCTCAAGACCACATGACGCAACGGGAGGATTAAACCAAGGGTCAGGGGCACCAATAGGGAAAAAGATATCCAGCGCCACCAATAGCCAAAAGTCGCCCCGACTTGGGCAAAATGGATACCGCGCCAATGGACTCTGGAAAACAGATATTTATAAGCCCGAAAAATCGCAACCGGGAAAAGCGCAGCAAAAAACAACACTTGCATCCCTTGTATCATCTGCGCCGTCTCAGGATCAGTCATCATTAGACTGTTACTGTAATAGGCTGGTAGGATACCAAAAGGGAGGATGATTAGACCAAAAACAAACAAAAAACCTTTAAAAAGTTCACCGCCTGTCCCGGTATATTCAAAGCCATCGTCCAGCATTTTCATATGACTGAAAATATAACGCCGATTGCGGGTGCGCGCCCAAAAACGAAAGACCCCTAGTGTTAAAATCGAGAAAATTAAATTCGCAAAAAAGATTTTGTAAAGTTCCCCAACCTTTGCTTCAGATTCAAAAACCGAAACAAAACTTTCGTTCGGCTCAAGATTTTCAATGACTTGATCGCGCATAAGACGCCCCCTTAACCCATCGTCATTTTATGTAAGCCAAACACACTAAATCCACTTTCATCGGTAAACAATCTTTTATTCTTCACTCAATAATAAAATCTATTAAAAATAGAAAAACTTTCTTTCACAAGTATAACCACTCAACTAGGCAAAAACATCCCCTATCAACCGGAAAGAATGACCCCTTTTGAAGAGACTGCTTGCATTAACAAATATTTAACCTTTTGTTTTTTAATAATTTATTAACCAACTGCAACTTGGCATCCTGCTTGCTTTAATAAATATAGAAGCTGAAAAACAGCTCAAAAAGTAAAGAGGACTAAAACATGAAAAGAGCGGTGAAACTAGGGACAGTCATAGGTGGCCTTGTAGCCTTAAGTGCCTGTGGGTACGTAGACAAATACGAAGAAGCTGTCTATGACGAGGAACCAAGATATTGCTATCGGCAGTTAGGTTCCATCCAATGTTTCTCCGAACCAGTTCACCGGGACGCGGCAAGGTTGGTCAATTATTATGGCCCTCACCCCAGCCGATACGATACGCCCTCACCTCCCGATCGGTTGGAGCCAGCTGCGCCGCGCCCGGTGGCCTTTTATGTACGCGATGAAGAACCCATCCCCGATGATTCAACCGTACATCCCACAAACGAGTAAAGAGACATCCCCAACTCTTTACCTCATAAAACGCCCTTCTCCCTGACCCTCACGAGAAGGGCGTTTTTTTATTCTGCATTTGCCGGTGCAATAAAGGCGTCAACTTCTTCGCCAACCTTTTCCAAGGTTTCCAGGGCCTGTGCGGCTTCTTGCTGTTTGGCCCACATAGCCGCATACGCACCGTTTTTATCTAATAAAGTGCTGTGATTGCCACGTTCAACAATTTCACCTTTGTCCAGCACGAGAATTTCATCGGCATCAACAACGGTGGATAGCCTGTGCGCAATCACCAAGGTGGTTAAGCCATTTGACACTTCACGCAAACTGACCTGAATTTCTTTTTCCGTATGGGTATCAAGGGCAGAGGTTGCTTCGTCAAACAACAAAATGCGCGGGCGTTTTAAAATTGTACGGGCAATGGCAACGCGTTGTTTTTCACCGCCGGACAGCTTCAGGCCACGTTCGCCCACAATGGTGTTATAACCATCGGGTAAGTCCATAATAAAGTCATGAATACGCGCCAGTTTCGCCGCTTCTTCTACCGCTTGAGGGGCCGCATCGGGCTTACCATACGCAATATTGTAATAGACCGTATCATTAAACAAAACGGTATCTTGCGGGACAATTCCAATAGCCCCGCGCAATTCATGTTGACGAATATCACGAATATCGGTGCCGTCGATTTTAACCACACCCTTTGTCACATCGTAAAATCGAAACAACAGACGCGACAAGGTCGATTTACCCGCCCCGCTGGCCCCAACGATGGCGCAGGTCTTACCGGCGGGCACATGAAAATCCACATCCTTTAAAATCGGTCGGCGGGTGTCATAGGCAAAAGAGACATTTTCAAAGACAACATCGCCGCCGCCCGCAGGCAAAGCCACCGCATCATCAGCATCGTCAATCTCTGCCCCTTGTTCCAGCAAATGAAACATCTGTTCCATATCCGTTAAGGACTGCTTGATCTCACGATACACAAAGCCCAAAAAGTTCAACGGCATATAAAGCTGGATCAAATAACTGTTCACCAAGACAAAATCACCCACCGTCATGCTGCCGTTTTGCACACCAAACCCGGCCATCACCATAACGGCTGTCAAACCAATGGAAATGATGGCACCTTGCCCAATATTCAACAGACTGAGCGTCACTTTTGATTTGATGGAGGCTTCTTCAAATGCCTGAAGGGCCACGTCATAGCGGCGCGCTTCATGTTTTTCATTGGTGAAATATTTTACGGTCTCATAATTCAATAATGAATCAATGGCTTTGGTATTGGCTTCATTATCGCTTTTGTTCATGGTACGGCGATATTGAATGCGCCATTCCGTAACAATCAACGTCCATGCAATATAGCTAACAATGGTACCAAAAGTCACCACCGCATAAGTCCAATCATAGAGACCCCATAAAATACCGCAGACCAGTACAATTTCCAGCAATGTCGGCAAAATGTTGAACAGCATAAAGTTCAACAAAAAGTCGATCCCCTTGGTCCCACGTTCAATGGATCGACTTAAGCCACCAGTTTGGCGCTGCACATGAAAACGCAACGACAACTTATGCAGATGATTAAACGTCTTTAAGGCAACATCACGAATGGCACGCTGGGCAACACGGGCAAAGACTGCATCGCGCAATTCACCAAACGCCTGTGCAATCACACGCGCCACCCCATAAGCCAGCAACAACATAATAGGCACCGCAACTAAACCCGTTGTGGCATTCACCCCTAACGCGTCAATGGCTTGCTTGTAAAAAAGCGGTACTGATACGTTGGCGCCCTTGGCAGCCGCCAACAAAATAAGGGCGACAACCACACGGAAACGTAAGTTGCTCGCCCCAACAGGCCATAAGTAAGGCAGCAAAGTTTTTAGGGTTTTCCAGTCATTGCGTGGACCGGCATTTTTCGGAGCATCTTGAGACAAAGGGCGCATGAGGGACTTTCCATTAACAAGTGTCCCTAGAATATAGCCGCAATCACATACAATAACAGGGGCTTATTGACGTTTTTGCAATTCGGTTTCTATGGCGACAAGTTGATTTTCATAATTGCAAGCCAGTTCAGAGGTAATTTCAAGGTCACGGTCTTCAAAAACATTGCGCTCTGGATACTCTGATTTCCAATCGGCAATCACACTGTCGCGCAGTTTTAAAAGTTCGCAAATCTGCGGATAGAACAGCTGTACCATCGCCCCAACCCAACGATTCACCGGCCAGGACGGGACGGCATGATCAATTTCAAAACGGTCCAGCATGGTGATAACATCTTCGTACTTATACCAATATTCAGCCGTTACCCAGCGGTTGGTGGTAAACAAGCCTTGTGCTTGGCCATACGCATCCATCGAAATTGCGATTAAATGACTTAAAGCATCATTAGATGCTGTGGGGGCTACGAAGTCTTCAACGCGGGCAGGACGGACCCCCATGGGCATCCCCTTGGGGCGTAAGAATAAATGAAAATGTCCATGTTCGCCATCGCGATGGGCATGATAATAATATTGCGCATAGGTTTCATGATCGTACACATCACCTTCAGGATAGTGGTTCATCTGAAAAAATGTGCCCGATCCTTTCAGCAGGTCAGAAACGATATTCTCCCCCCCTTTGGCAAGTACGCGGTGACATTCATCCACTTCCTGCCCCGCTTTTAACATTTTCTTCAAACGCTCTGTCGAAATTTGCGCCCATAAATCTGACATTGACTTCCCCTTGACCTTGTTCGCTGAATTTCTATTTCTAACCTCTTTTTTCCTCATATTCTTATCACATTTTCTTGATGAAGTGTGATGGCTTTGCTTAAAGACTAAAACATTTGAATGTGAAAAGACCGAAATATTACCCATTGGATCCACCAAGCTGACTTTTTACATTGCATGTCATGACGCCATGGGGGACGCAACGGACGGATTACGTTTCCTGCCAGAAGGATACTATAAATAAAACGGCTCCCTAATTCATAAAACTTATAAGCGAGGGTCTTATCATTGACCTTCGCTCTTTTTTTATGTGGTCGAACCTGATATCAATCATGAAGAAAGAATGATATTTTAGGACATACCGCTTTGTTCAAATGGATTAAATCAGCAAAGAAAATATTTTCCGGCCTCACTTCTGATCGCGCCCTTGTACGTATCGATGATGATGGCTTTATGTCGGAAGATATCGCTGTTAATATCGAAGATATCATCACACAAGAAGACAATGAAGACATTGGCAAAATCCATGTACTCAGTTTAACCGAGTTTCATCAAGCCATGGGCGACACATGGGATGCGCGCGAAGCCAAAATCTTTTTGTTGACGGAATCAGTCTTGCGCCAAATGGTTGGTACCGGCAACCGCTGGGAACACCAAAGCAAAGAAATCTATATTATGCTGTTTCCCACCCTTTCAGAAATAGAAGCCGATGCACGCGCCTATGACATCGCTGAACAATTAGGCCTGAAAATCATTGGGGAACGTTTTGACGGTACCCGACGCCCCTTTATCCGCGTTGCTGGTGTAGACCCCAAAGATGCCCTGACCGCAGACGGTAAACTCGACATCGAAAAACTTGAAGCCGCTGGACGCGCGGGGGATTCAGCCGGTGAAGAAACAGCAAAAAAGACCGCGCAAAAAGCAAACAGAAAAGAAGGTGACCTCGGCCCTAAATGGGATAAAAACTCATGGATACATGGCGACAATCCTGTTGAATGGGAAAAAGAAGCACGTCAACATGAGAGCTACCATTCCGATTGGAAAAAGAACGACCATCATAGCCAGGATCACAACAACGATTGGCATGAACAACAACATGCCCATGCGGACACCAATACCGATTGGAAAGAAAAACATATGCGCCGAAGCGCGCCCAAAAATGACCCAAGCTGGAAAACATTAAGAAGAGAAAAAAAAGAAAAAGACGCCGAACCGCAATGGGTTAGCATGGCACAGAATGATCAACAAAAAGCTTCACCACAAGCCCCCCAGAAAACCAAGCCACGTTATACAATCAGCTTTTCACCCTGCTGGGAAAGAAATGCTCAAAGCTTGAACACCTATAAAAGCCTGCTCAATCTACAAATGCCATCCGGTGAAATGATTGAAGGCCCCAAAGCCTATGGCAGCAAAAAAACAGCCGCACAGCTTTTTAAAATTGATGTCTGGTTGTTGCAACAAACGGCAAAAGCACTCTTTCCTTTATTAAGTAAAAACATAAAAACACCTGTCTTCATCCCCATTCATTCCAGCACCTTGCGCGATAATTTTGCAGACCCGTTCTTTAAAGAAATCGCAAAGTTCACCGCGCAACTGCGCCAAGAATATTTCATCATAGAAATCCTTGATGATGGCACATGGACGCTGGAGGATTTATCCAATAGCGTTGCCCGTATAAAAGAAACCTGCTTTGGCGTTGCTTTTAACCCTAATGCTGAAAATGATTTTAAGGCCACCTTATGTCCGGGGCTGGATTGGGTCGGGATTGACCTCACCACCCTCAATGAATCATCGGGTATTTCCCCAGAACGACTAGAAGACCTTCATAGTGAAATTCAAGCCATTGGTGCACAAACATACATCTTTGGCATCACGCAACGCGCACAACTGTCTGATCTGATTGAGATGGGCGCGGGACTGGTCAGCGGCGCTGCTTTAGTCAAAAACACAGACAAACTCCGCCCCCCCTTCGCCCTTGCTGAAGAACGACTGAAAAAAGCTTAAGGCCTGATGTCTAATTAGACACTTTTTTCAATTGTAATAAGCCAATGCCCATGGCGATAAAAATACCGCCGCTAATGCGATGAAACCAAGCCATACGGGCTTGGTTTGAAAGCCATCCACGGGCAACCTTTGACACCATCCCATAACTGCATAGTGCAAAAAATGAAAACAGCATAAACACCCCGGTCAGCGCAAAAAATTGCGGCACAAGGTTACTCTGTACATTTAAAAACTGTGGAAACAGTGCAGTAAAAAACAAAATGGGCTTGGGGTTCGTCACCGCAATCAAAAAGCCTTCTTTAAAAACAGAACGATATCTTTTGCGCGGTAACTCTTGTGATAAATCCGCTTTTAAGGCGGACTTACTATGACGGATATTCTTAATACCAAGAAAAATCAAATAAGCTGCCCCGATCACTTTCACGGCAAGAAATAAAGTCGCAGAAGTCAGCAATAAAGCCCCCAACCCCAACATTGATGCACTGGATAAAATAAAGAGGCCAAGGATATTACCCAAAGAAGAAACGGAAACCGCTCTCATCCCCACCGACATTCCATTGGTGATGGCCAGAAAGATCGCTGGACCGGGGCTGATGATATAGAGGAACGAGACAACACAATAGATAAGAAAAACATCAAGGGTCATTTTCAATTTCTTCCTTCAGGGAGGAGAGATAAACCTTAGTCTTCTTTCACATACAAATCGAAGACTTCTTTACCCGTCAATTTCGGTGTCTCATTGGCAAAGTCATAAAACTCTGGTTTTTCATCAATGAAAATCTGGCTTTTCATTGTAAAGCCTGTTTGATCGGCAAAAAGCCCCACAGGTATATAATATTGCGGGCCATCAATACGATAAAACAAACTGGTCCCACAGATTTTACAAAACCCACGTTCCGCCCAATCAGAAGATTGATAAATACCGATATTTTCTTCGCCAAAGAAGTTAATATCCCCTTGAGCATGGATGGACATCATCGGCGCACCAGACCAGTTTCTGCACATATTGCAATGACAGCTACTGACCTCAACACATGATTTGTCGACATCAAATTCAACCGCACTACACAAGCATTTCGCGTGACGTTTATCCATATCCATCCCTCAACTCTATTTTCCGCTTAATTGAGTCCCACTTCTTTATAATACTTCATCGCACCTTCATGGATCGGTGCCGATAGACCGTCTTTAACCATTTCTTCCTTTTTCAGGTTGGCAAAAGCAGGGTGCAATTTTTTGAAAGCATCAAAATTTTCAAAAACAGCTTTAACAACTTCATAAACGGTTTCTGGCGACATCTTGGTCGACGTGATAAAAGTCGCTCCCACACCAAATGTTTTCGTGTCTTTTTCATTCCCCCGATACATTCCCGCCGGGATTGTGGCTGAACGGTAATATGGGTTATCCGCAATCAATTTTTCAATCGCAGGGCCAGCCACAGTCACCAAAACACTGTCACATGACGTTGTTGCTTCTTTAATAGAACCGTTTGGATGACCGACCACATAGACCATGGCATCAATCTTGTTATCACAAAGTGCTTTTGATTGTTCAGCCGCTTCAAGTTCTGAGACAACAGAAAAATCTTTTTCGGTCCAACCCAAGGCTTTCATGACCACTTCCATCGTTGCACGTTGACCAGAACCGGGGTTGCCGATATTCACGCGCTTACCTTTTAAGTCCGCAAAGCTTTTAACACCGCTATCAGCCCGTGCGATCACGGTAAAAGGTTCTGGGTGAACAGAAAATATAGAACGCAGTTCTTTAAATGGACCACTTTCTTTGAACTTGGCCTTCCCATAATACGCATTATACTGAACATCGGATTGGGCAACCCCCATATCCAATTCGCCCGCACGAATAGTATTGATATTGTCTGCAGACCCACCCGTAGATTCAACGGAACAGCGGATACCATGTTCTTTACGACCTTTATTGACCAAGCGACATATCGCCCCACCTGTCGGGTAATAGACACCCGTTACACTGCCAGTACCGATGGTGATAAATTTTTGTTCCGCTTGTGACACACCCATGGTGGCTGAAAGAAAGCCTGCAACAGCAACTGTGGCAACAAAAGCCCTTTTAAAAAACATACATCTCTCCTGTATCAGGTATATATTCATACCTAACCTATATTGATTGATACTTAAACACAGTTTCCCAAGGTCCACAACGCTTGTTTTATGGTCTTTTGCAGCTTGTTGAAATACACCCTTTTCAGCATCGCTCTCAGTCTTTATGATGCACAAAACTTTTGCCATTTAAGGGAAACACCATGGACTTAAAAGATCATATTCGCGGCATTCCGGATTTTCCAAAGCCGGGTATTCTGTTTTACGATATTTCAACTTTGCTGGCCCACCCCGATGCATGGCAAGTTGCCATGGGACGTATGGCAAAACTGATCAGCCGTCATCAGCCCGATGTTCTGGCAGGCTTGGATGCACGAGGCTTTCTTGTGGCAGCTCCCCTCGCTTTAAAGCTGGGCCTCGGTTTCACCATGGTGCGTAAAAAAGGCAAGCTTCCCGGTGACACCATCCAGTATGAATATGACCTGGAATATGGGTCAAACACAGTAGAAATCCAAACCGACTGCATAAAACCCGGCCAACGCGTCGTCATTTTAGATGATTTGATGGCAACCGGCGGCACAATGGATGCGGCAGTCAAACTCTTTCAAAACGTTGGTGCAGAAGTTGTCGGCACGGCTTGTATGATTGAACTGACATTCCTCAACGGTAAAGAACGCTTAGGTGATATACCGTTTGATGCACTTGTGTCTTACGACGATTAATCACTCCAGCGTTACGATTAAAGATGCTTCGCTCACTTGGACATTTTCAAGTGAGCGATAAGCGCGGGTCAATTCACGCTCATTTTTCAGCCCAAGGGGTTCAAATGCCTTTGCTTTGCCGTAGGGTGATTTATCGTGATCCAAAGCAAAACATTTTACCGCTTCAACCCCGCGTGGCGGCGAGAATTCAAACGCAAAAGGCATGGCGCTTGACGGGATATATTGTAAAAAACCAGCATTCAAACGTGCAGAGCTGACATAGCTATTGGGGAAAATTTTGAAAATATCCCCATCGGCCTGCACATAATAACAGCTGACAAAAACGTCCTTTGCACTGCGCAACGCCAACACCATTTTTTGCCCGATTTGATAAGATGGATTTTGCCCCTTATTACTGGTCAGATAAAGCGCCGCTGGTCCCAAAGTTTGTTGATTGTCTTCTTCAATCGGTGGTGCGGTCGCAATCAGTTTTAAATTTTCCGGGATTTCAGACTTCACAATCCGTCCGCGCCATGAAATTGATTTTTGTGACGGACTTTCCAGAATAAGACGCACATCCACATGCTGTTCAAAGACCCAATAAGTCCCTTTTAAGATAAAGTCCTGCCCCTTACTTTCCAGTGAGGCAAAATCCACACGCCCTTGGGTCAGGTGCATACCACGGAACTTTTCTTCTTCAATGATAAAATCACTAATTTCCAGATCATTGATATTACGCGGCCCCGCACTTGCCTTTTGGCGCAAATAATCCCCCAGCACCCCCATAAAATAGTGTCCGAATGGGGTATGAACCCCACTATTTTGATAACGCAATCCCTGTACGCTGATTTTGCGCACGTTGTTCAGGTCACGCATCAAATATGTTGCTGCCTTTTGTGCCGCCCCTTTGAGGGTCAAGCCGCCAACCACATTTTGGTCATCAGACGCCTTTCTTTTAAAAGACTTTTGCGTTGTCGATACGATACGCCCACTTGCGCTTTCCACCAGTTTAAACCCAACCCGAACAGAATCACCACTAAGCGACATATGCCCCACCAACAATAAATCCGCGCGCGCACGATCAATTAAGTCCCCCAGCGGGTTTACACTGTCTGTACGGGTGCCAATCTCATTGATGTCTTTGACAAGGGTGCCCAGCTCTGCGCGTTCCACAATGCCATATCTTCCATCTGCTTCGCTGATCAAAGCTTGAACCAAGCCATCGGAATAAAAGCGTGCCTCCGATAACGGGATGGGCAAATCCTCTTCTGCAAAAGGGTGAAGGGCAATATTAGGAACGTCACTTTCTAACAAACCAAGAAAACGCTCACTCCAACTGGGTTGTCCCAAAAGTTCACGAGCCATTCTTTTAAATTTAGCGCTGTCAGAAACCGTCTTTTTCTCTTTTTTCGATTTTTGCGCGCCCTTTTTTCGCCAAGGTCGATCTTTCTCATAGCCCGTCGCGGGTTCATCAATGTAATCAGAATCCTCTATAGAGGCTGCGACAACCCGTGTCGAAACAGTAAAAAAGACCAACATCAAAAATACAGAAATGACTCTACGCACCAAACGGACCCAAAAGATGACATTAAATCAACTATACAAGGTTTAGGTGCTTTTTTGCAAAAAGACTTGAACGAATATTAAAAATAGCCCAATCTGTAGATATGATAATGCAGTTAAAAATAACGTAGAACGAGAATGCTTTGAAACCTGCAATCGCCGACATCAAAAATGCCACATGCCCGACCCATGAGAAATTGATACGTCTCTTGCAAACCGGGTGTAATCAATTTGGCATGATGTTGGGGCTTGTCTCTAAAATTGAAAATGAAACCTATACAGTTATTTGCGCTTATCCAGACGGTTTACTAAACGTGGGCGAAACTTTCCCAATCAACGATACAATTTGTAATATAACACAACAACACACCACAGTGACCTCTTTTACAAAAGCCAGCGGCACAGATTGGATGATGCATCCCGCCTATGAAAAATTTTCAATCGAGTCCTATATCGGGACAATTTATTATATAGATGGCAAGGCTGCGGGGACCTTGAATTTTTCAAGCCCAACGGCATTGGGACGTGACTTTAACAATAAAGACTATAAAGATATCCGCCAGCTTGCACAAACCGTCAGCGAGATATTGATCTTCTAATCCCTACATCGTCACCAGGGGTGATGTATCTGGCAAGTATTTGGTCATACTCTCCAGATTCTTTTAACGTTTCTAATGCCTTATCAAAATTGTCACGGACTTCTTCGCTTTTAAAACCCGCGTGATATAAAGTCGGTGGGAAAAGAGCATGAAATATGACACCAGTATTACCACCAGACATTTTCTCGATTTCATTTTTAAAATGAAGAAATATTCTAAAATCAGAAATGACCACCTGAACACGACCAGCCAAAAGCATTTTTACCTGCAATTTCTGATTGGCCATTTCAGAATATCTATCATTGTCTTTTACAGCATTCGCAAAATTTAATCCTAAAAGAAGCTTGGCGTTTTGAAACCCCAGTACCTGAAGATTGCTCAAAGCATTTAGATTATCCAGAGTCAAATTTTCATCCGCCCGTGATATGGCAAAATTTTGATACGTGATCATGCTTCCGCTCAAATAGCCCTTAATCGGAATATCAGGACGCAACGTAATACCACCATCCAAATCCCCGTTATTCAGGCCATATAAAACCCGCTTCATCGGCAGATAGACAGGCACCAATTCATAACCAGCAATATCCAACGCCCGTCTGAGGATATCCAATTCTGCGCCTGAATTTGTTTCTTTAATAATGTATGGAGGTTTAGATAAGCCAACACCAATGCGCAGTTTTTGCGCTGAAGCAGGCACACTTACGAGAAAGCTCAGGGCAACAAAAAAAGCAAGAAACCAAGCTTTCAAAAAACGAACTCCTATCGTCAGCTTACTTTAATTTCCATGTTGTCCCTGTTGGACCATCCTCCAAAACAACACCCATGGCCACCAAATCATCACGAATTTTATCCGCCATGGCAAAATCTTTCCCTGCTTTGGCCGCAATCCGATCTGCAATCATACGCTCTATTTCAGCTTCATCAACTCCGGAAGACCCCGTACCCTTGAACCAGCCTTCGACGTCTTGTTGTAAAATACCCAAAATCTCTGCGCAGGCCAGTATCTGGCCTTTGAGTTCTGCACTCGGAGTTTTGTTAAAAGCAGAAAGGCTTTCATGTAAATGTGATATCGCCAAAGGCGTATTCAAGTCATCTTTCAACGCGTCGATAAACTTGTCTGGCGCGCTCACCTGCGCAGGTTCCAGATCACTTGTTTGACGCAAGGCACTATAAAAACGATCCAGCGTCGCCTTGGCTTCTTTCACCCCTTCTTTGGTGAAATCAAAGGGGGAGCGATATTGTGCTGACAGCATATAAAAACGCAAAGCTTCGCCCGGTACTTCTTCCAGCAAATCATGCACGGTGAAAAAGTTACCCAAAGACTTGGACATTTTCTCACCTTCAACCATCAAGTGACCGTTATGCATCCAGTAATTGGCATACTTTTCAGTATTGTTTGCACAGCAGCTTTGGGCGATTTCATTTTCATGATGAGGGAAGATCAGGTCATGCCCGCCCCCATGGATATCAAAAGTATCCCCTAGGTATTTACGGCTCATCGCAGAACATTCGATATGCCAACCCGGACGCCCACGGCCCCATGGACTATCCCAACCCGGTACATCATCAGCAGACGGTTTCCACAAAACAAAATCAGCCGGATCTTTTTTGTAAGAAGCCACTTCAACACGCGCACCGGCGATCATGTCATCCATATTGCGCCCAGATAGGGTGCCGTATTCAGGCATGGACGGTACATGAAACAAGACATGCCCATCTATTGCATATGCATTACCATTTTCGATCAAACGTTCGATCATCTCGATCATTTCAGCGATATGTTCAGTTGCACGTGGTTCAATATCCGGTCGCCCCGCATTTAACGCGGCCATATCTTCATGAAAGGCTTTGGCCGTGCGTTCTGTAATGGTGCGGATATCTTCGCCCGTTTCTTTTGACTTGGCGTTGATCTTGTCATCCACATCCGTAATGTTGCGCACGTAAGTCACATTGGGATAAAGCGTTTTCAGCAGACGATAGAGCACATCAAACACAATCACCGGACGGGCATTACCGATATGCGCAAAATCATAAACGGTTGGTCCGCAGACATACATGCCAATCTGGTCAGGATTGATCGGCGTGAAAATCTCTTTCTTACGCGTGAGTGTATTGTAGATATGCAACGTCATGTCTCTATACCAATTATGTTATTAAGCAGCTTCACCTTTAAGACGGGCAACGGCCTTTTCACGACCGATCAAGGGCAACAGCACTTTTAATTCCGGCCCATGGTCCATGCCGGTCAAAGCTTGACGCAGCGGCATAAACAATTGTTTGCCTTTACAGCCCGTTGCTTCTTTCACTGCCGTGGTCCAGATTTTCCACGTGTCTTGGTCCCAGTCCCCTTCAGGAAGGACGGCAAGCGCTTGAGCCGCAAAATCTGCATCTTCAATAATCGGGGTAACTTTACCGTACACAGTCGCGGCCCAATCTTTGGCATCATTCAAACGTGACAGGTTTGGACGAACCGCTTCCCAGAAGGCTTCATCCGCGTCTTTGATATCCAGACGTGCAGACGCTGTCGCCCAATCCATTTCATGGATCAGTTTAGAATTCAGACGATCCAGTTCTTTGGAATCAAATTTTGGTGTGCCACGGCCAAAGCTTGCAATATCGAAAGATTTAATCAGTTCATCCAGATCATTGGTCGCTTCAATATTTTCAGACGTGCCAAGATGGGCCAGCAAGCTGTTGATAGCCATGGCTTCCAGACCGTCTTCTTGCAAATCGGCCAAAGACAAAGACCCGATCCGTTTGGACAGTTTTTCCCCTTCCGTGCCAGATAACAGCGGCAAGTGGGCAAATTCCGGGAATTTGTTGTCATTCAAAACCTTGAACATGGCAATCTGAACAGCCGTATTGGACACATGGTCTTCGCCACGCAAAACGTGGGTTACGTTCATGTCGATATCATCAATGGCAGACGGCATCATATAAAGGAACGTGCCATCCGCACGACGGATGACCGGATCAGCTAAATTTGCGGCCAAGAATTTCTTGTCACCTTGAACCAAGTCCGTCCATTCAATGTCGTCTTCTGGCAATTTAAAACGCCAGTGTGCTTCACGCCCTTCAGCTTTCAGCTTTTCTTTATCGGCATCAGACAAATCAAGAGCAGAGCGGTCATAAATCGGCGCCTTGCCGCGTGAGCGCAGACGTTTGCGCATATATTCCAGCTCTTCCGGTGTGTCATAGCAGTCATAGACAAAGCCTTTAGCTTTAAGATCTTCAAAGACTTCTTCATAGCGTGCCATGCGCGCAGACTGATGTTCTTCCTCATCCCAGTTTAGCCCCAACCAGGTCAGCGCATCTTTGATACCTTGTTCGTATTCAGGTTTGGAACGTTCCTGATCGGTGTCGTCCACGCGCAACAAAAACGTCCCGCCAGCGGAACGGGCATACAAAAAATTAACCAGCGCCATACGGGCGTTACCAACATGAAGGTGGCCGGTCGGGGAAGGTGCAAAACGAACTTTTAAGGTCATATCAGACTCGTGAAACCATTGGTAAGGGGATAGCGGCGATCGCGTCCAAACGCACGCGAGGTTACTTTGACACCCGGAGGTGCTTGACGGCGCTTATATTCAGCACGATCCAGCAACTTCCAAATGCGGCGAACCACGTTTGCATCATGACCACGCGCCACGACTTCTTCTAGGGAATACTCTTTCTCGACCAAACATTCCAGTATATCGTCAAGAATTTCGTATGGTGGCAGGCTGTCTTCATCCTTTTGATCCGGGCGAAGCTCAGCAGAAGGGGGTTTTGAAATCACATTTTCAGGCATGACAGGCCCATCTGGACCAAGCCCTCCCACAGGTTTATATGCATTCCGCCATTTGCATAAGGCAAAGACGGTCATTTTATAAATATCTTTCAGGACAGAATAACCGCCGCACATATCGCCATAAATGGTGGCATACCCAACGGACATTTCCGACTTGTTCCCTGTGGTCAACAACATGTGACCAAATTTATTTGAAAGCGCCATCAGCAACAGACCGCGCGCGCGCGATTGAATATTTTCTTCAGTAATATCCACATCGCATCCAGCAAAAAGCGGAGATAGCATCTGATCATAAGCCGCCATAACGGGCTCAATTGAAACCGTATCGTAAGCAACACCCAGATATTCAGCGCATCCTTGCCCATCATCCAAGCTGTCTTTTGACGTATAAGGCGATGGCATCATCACACAACGCACCCGATCCGCACCCAGTGCATCCACAGCCACAGCGGCAGATAACGCACTATCAATCCCACCAGAAAGCCCCAACACCACGCCGGGGAAACCATTTTTATTGACGTAATCACGCAAGCCCAAGCACATGGCCTGATAAATAGCTTCCAAACCTTGGCTGTCTTTTCTCATCGGACCGGAAATAGTTCCATCGGCATGAAGGGTGAGTATTGCTCTATCTTCAATCCAATGATTAAGCAGGCAAACCGTTTTTCCTTCAGGGCTAACCACGAAAGAGCCCCCGTCAAAAACAAGTTCATCCTGACCACCAACCTGATTGACATAAACCAACGCCACGCCCGCTTCATGCACACGCGCTTTTGCCAAGTCATAGCGTTTAGAAGGTTTATCCGCTTCAAAGGGGGATCCGTTGAGCACGACCAGAACATCACATTTCTGCGCTTTAAGGTCAGCGGTGACATCTTCAAACCACATATCTTCACAAATCATGGCCCCAAGGCGGTGCCCCTTAAATTCGATCACATGGCTTTGTGTACCCGCATTAAAAACGCGCATCTCATCAAAAACGCCGTAATTGGGCATATGGCGTTTCAGTACAATGTTTTTAATTTCGCCCTCTGCAATAAGCAAGGCAGCGTTATATAATTTACCTTCAACACGCCACGGTGTGCCAAGCAACACCCCCGTTTTTTGATTTTTCGTAGTTTGCACAAAATCATTAACGCTGCGCTCAACCCTGTTTTGAAATGCAGGTTTTAAAACAAGATCTTCAGGTGGATATCCTGTGACCAAAAGTTCTGACGTCACCAACAAGTCGCAATTTTGCGCACAGGCCTGATCATAAGCCTGTACAAGCATATCCATATTCTTCTGAATAGCCCCGACAACGGGGTTGAGCTGCGCCATAAAAATCGTGAAATCAAAGGTCATTTTAACAAGAATATCAGCAAAGAGAAAAACGATGGGCAACCTAGGCATAGTTCGCCCGGATGTCAATGAAACTGCGCATCAAAGCGCAGACTTAAATTATCTTAACAATTCCTCACAATTGACCACTTGTAAAGATTCTAAGTCAGAAATATTTTGTATGGCTAACTAACATAATATTCGTCGGCAGAGAGGTTTCCCCCCATGAAAAACTGGAGCATTACGAAAAAGCTACTGGTTTCTCCGGTAATTTTCACCGTTGCACTCATCTTTTTATCATGGCTGTCCTATACTGGCATCCAAACAATCCGCACGACGATGGACGAATTGTTCAATAAAAACACAGCCAAAGTCATCGCAGCCATTGATTTAGAGCAAAATCTTGGTGCGATCAACGGCGGTATGTTGCGCATGATCGCATGGGCCAGCACAGGCTTAAGCGAAGAAGCTACACAAGGTGAACAACGCGAGTCGCTGACCAAAGCATTGGCAAAAGTAAATACAGACCTCAAAAAATTCACAAGCAACTTTTCCTTTGAAGGCGATGAAAAAAAAGCCGTTGATAAAATCGTCAAACTAACCAAAACCTATTTAGGTGCCGCAACCGATGTGATTGAAGCGTCCAAAGATGATGCCGCAACGGCAGCGCTTTTCATGTTTGAAGTCGATGATATTTTCACACAACTCAATACAACAACAGCACAACAAGTTGCTGTCTGGAAAACTTCTGCAGACGATAACTTTCAACTTGCCATGGGGGCGATTGACAATACCATTTCTGTTAACGCGACCATCGTTATTTGCGTATTGATCGGTGCCTTTGCCATTGCGATTTTGGTCGCGACCAGTATTTCACGCCCGGTTCGTTCCATGACCAAGGCCATGCAAACCCTTGCCCAAGGCAATTTGGACGCCGTCATCCCGTCAGATGAGCGCAAAGACGAAGTGGGCGAGATGGCCCAAGCCCTTGTCATCTTCAAGGACAATTTGGTTGAAATGGAAAATATGCGCGCCTCTCAAGAAGAAACACGCATACACCAGGAAGAACAAAACCATCGCCAAATGATGGGCTTGGCTGATCAATTGGAAAGTTCTGTTTCAAGTGTCATTGGCAGCCTGGGTTTAAAGACCGAAGACATTCTGAATGTCGCCAATGCCAATGGTATGGAAGATGCTGCAGAAGACACCAGTCAGTCCATGGAAGTTGCGGAAGCCTCAGAACGCACCACCACCAACGCTGATGCCGTGGCTTCTGCCACCACAGAACTCTCTGCCGCCATTGGTGAAATCGGCCAACAAGTGACTCATTCAACCGACATTGCCAATCAAGCTGTCCAAAAGGCTGATGCCGCCAATGACAAGATCAACGGTCTGGCCGAAGCTGCCCAGCGCATTGGTGAAGTGGTCAGCCTGATCACCGACATTGCAGAACAGACCAATCTTTTGGCTCTGAATGCTACTATTGAGGCCGCACGTGCAGGGGATGCCGGTAAAGGCTTTGCCGTTGTCGCCAGCGAGGTCAAGAACCTTGCCAATCAAACAGCCAGTGCCACAGAAGAAATTGCCAAGCAAATTTCACAAATCCAAGGAGCCACAGGGGAAGCCGTTGATGCCATCGCCGACATCAGCACCACCATTCATCAAATTGATGAAATTGCCTCCTCCATTGCGGCATCGGTTGAACAACAAAATGCCACAACATCGGAAATTGCCCGCAATGTGCAAAATGTTAGCCGTGATGCCCAAGCCGTGGCTGATCGCATTGTCCATATGACCCGCAATGCCGCCAAATCGCACAACACGGCCATTCTGGTCACATGGGCGGCAGAAGACCTCAAGCAGCCAACAGACACACTTAATCAGGAAGTAGAAAAATTTCTTAGTGGCATTCGTACAAACGTTCATTAACGATGAAAGGTGTAAGCTTTACGCCTTTTTATCGTTTGCCGCCGTTTCATCAGCTTTGCTGACTTTACCTTCGTTCAGGTAAAAGCTTAATCGTACATCAAACGAGGTTTTGGTCGTACTAAGGGACGATTTTTCAGCATTGCTTTCTTCCGTCAAGATATCAACAACAGCACGGCGCACTGCTTCAAACAAGTCATTGCTGGCTTTATAGAAACTGTTGTCGTCACTTTTGCCAAACTGCCGTTCTTCTTGCAGTGCGCGAAACTTCTCGATATTAGCTTTCGCCTCTGCTTGGCCTTCTTTGATCAAGGCAACCAGATCATCCGTCGTTTTCGCATCACGTAAGCGTTCACTAATATCAAGGCCAACCCCTAAATTAATAGAGTCTTCAACATCTTTTTTATCATCTTTAGCACCTGCATTTGTTTCTTTCGGTTTGGCCCGATCTAAACTTATGCCAGAAGCCGATGAAAAATTTATAACGGTTTCACTAATCATGTAGTGATCATATCACATTTTTTTAAAGTTTGCGCAAAATTAGTGTTTGCCACCCGTTTACCCGGATACGATCAACCAAGCGCAAACCATGGCAACGGTGTGCGGCAAAGACCCAGTTGGCGTCGCGTTCCAGAAAGCCTGCTAAAACACAGAAACCACCAGGCTGCAAGTTTTTGGCAAGGTCTTTTGCCATCATCGATAAAGGACGCGCCAAAATATTAGCCATAATCAAATCATAGGGACCATTGCGAGAAACGCTTGGTGTGTTATAACCGTCACCAACCACAGGCAGGATATAGCCCCCGACCCCGTTGACCTCGGCATTATATTTAGCCACATGAACTGATTGCGCATCGATATCACTGGCAACAACAGATGCCCCCCATGTTTTGGCAATCGCCATGGCCAAGATGGCAGACCCACAGCCCATGTCCAATGGTTGGCGGAACTTATATTTCTTCGACAACTTATCCAACGCCTGTAAACACCCATTGGTCGAGGCATGCTCACCTGTTCCAAAAGCTGTTGCAGCTTCAACTTTTAAAGAGATTTTACCAGCCGGTAAGACACCATCAAAATGAGATCCGTAAATAAAATAACGCCCAATGTGCAAGGGGGGATTATTGCGTGCATACTCGCTCAACCAATCTTTATTTTCGACTTTGGTTATGGTGACCTCAGGCACAGGTGCCCCACTTCTTTCAGCCACCGCCTTGATCGCTTCTTTTAAAGCGGCTTCGTCCGGTTGAGTTTCAGCATAGGCCTCAATACGTTGGGCCAATTCGTCATCGTCCAGATATTGCGTCACCGCTGCGCAAAAAGGTTCCAAAGCAAATTCATACCCATCCGCCAATTGCGGCGTCACCTTAAAATCAACGCGCCATAAAAAATCTGACATGATCGTGTCCTTGCTAAAACTGGTAAGACAAAGTAATCGCCCCAAAACTGTCTGGCGAACTTTGATTTTCAAATTCTTTGGTGCGGATGATTTGTGTATAGGCCATACGAACGCCTTTATAGTTCATGGCCAAACCAAATTGAAAATCACCGACCAGCGGTTTTTTATCGACACTATAGCTGTCTGTAAAACTATTTCCGTCCAAAAAGATATTTCGCCCGACCAAACGTCCCGCAACACCACCAAATAAATACCAACTGAGTTGATCAGACGGGGTAAAATAATCACTGCCCGGCAGACTGGGGCGAATGCGTGGGGGCCCGCCGCGATCACTTTCCAAATCATGGCCCAAACGAAAGACCGTTCCCGCCTCTAGATGGGTAAAAATGTTCCCAAGGCTAACACCGGCTTGCGGGCTGGCATCCAGTTCAAGATCAAAAAGGCCTGTATCAAAATTAACAAATCGGCGAATGCGACGCTCATAAGTCAACACCACACCCGGTTCATTTCGCAACTGATGGTCCCAGCCTTGCGGTTGTGGGCTGCCCACCCATTTATGAACAGTCTTTTGTGTGGCTTCCCCCAAAGCCGCCGGACCAACCATGCCCAGCGTCAGCCCCAATGTATCAACGCGCGCGCCCAAATCAGACACCAACCCCACCCCACCATACAACCATGCGGCATAGGGGCGATCCATATTGGAAGGGTTTGTGATCCTTATATCCGCAGGTGTGTATAGGTTTTGCCCTAAAAAATAACTGGTTCGTAACTTGCCTTGATCAGAAAACAAAGGGAACTTTGGCGCTGCATCGCGCACCCAATCCGGCACATCACCTTCAGGTGCCGCCAGAGAAAAGCGCGTCCCGTGGGTATAATGGCGGTCCGTATCAGACCCGAACATGTCATTTTCAGCCGTCACATTTAATGTCCAGCCGTCAAGACCATCCGCTTTCGCACTTTCACAGTACCAAACCAGTATCAAAAAAACGGCTGTGAAGGTACGAAACATCATATTTTCTCTACAAAACTATCAATAACTTTCTTACGACCACCTTTAGAAAAGGCGATGTCTAATTTATTCCCATCCACGTTCAATACAACCCCTGTGCCAAATTTACCGTGGCGCACGTGGTCGCCTTTACGATACCCACCATCCGGTGCATCAGAAACCTGAACATCATAATCGTCAATGGTGATAAGCTTTTCCGGTCGTGTTTCACGTTTACCGCGATAGGTAAATCGTTGTTGTGCCCCGTCATTAAACCCGGAAAAACCATAATTCCCCCCGCCATAATCTCCACTTGGCGTTGCGGTTTCCCCACCTGTTTCAATATGCGGTGCAGGTAACTCGTCAATAAAGCGTGAGGGCAACATATCGTTATACTGCCCAAAAACACGACGGCGCAGCGCATAAGAAATAAACGACCTTTTGCGCGCACGTGTAATCCCCACATAGCCAAGGCGGCGTTCTTCTTCCAAGGCACTATTGCCGGACTCATCCAAAGCCCGTTGATTTGGAAATGTGCCTTCTTCCCAACCGGGCAGAAAGACCGTATCAAATTCCAACCCCTTGGCGGCATGGAGTGTCATGATAGTGACTTTAGGGTCATTAACGCGGTCCTGCACATCCATCACCAATGAAACATGTTCAAGAAATTCATCCAAACTTTCAAATTCTTTAAGACCGGAAACCAGTTCTTTCAGGTTATCCACGCGGCCTTGGGCTTTAACATCCTTGCCTTTCTTGGCCTCATTCACGCGCATTTCCATATAGCCGGATTCATCCAGAATTTGCCCGACCAAATCATCCACATCCAAACCATCTTTAAGAGAGCGCCAAGTTTCAAATTGCAACAGTAACTCGCGCAACCCGGTTCTGGCTTTCGGGGTTAATTCATCGGTTTCCACCAAAGTATTTGCCGCAGAATATAAAGACACCTGACTTTTACGGGAATATTCCAACAAGGTTTGCATCCCCTTGGTCTTGGCCCCAAAACCACGCGCTGGTTTATTGATGATCCGTTCCAGCGCCAAACTGTCATTGGGTTGATTAACCACACGCAAATAGGCAATGGCATCGCGGATTTCTTCACGCTCATAAAAACGCAAGCCACCGACCACCTTGTACGGCAGCCCCAATGTGATCATACGTTCTTCAAATTCACGGGTTTGGAAGCCCGCGCGCACCAAAATAGCCATTTCATCCAGACTCTCGCCCTTGGATTGCAGGCTTTCAATTTCATCCCCGACATAGCGCGCTTCCGATTCCCCATCCCACAGACTTTCCACCCGCACCTTTATGGCTTCGTCTTTGGATTGCGGGTGCAACGTCTTGCCCAAACGGTCTTCATTGTAAGAAATCAAGCCTGAGGCCGCGCCCAGAATATGGGCGGTAGAACGGTAATTACGTTCCAGACGGATTACCTTTGCACCGGGGAAGTCTTTTTCAAATTTCAGGATATTGGCAACTTCGGCCCCACGCCATGAATAGATCGA
>JABXIC010000096.1 GCA_013373265.1 Methylocystaceae bacterium
ACCTTTCGCGCCACCCATTGTCAAGCGACCTCACCTTTAAAGACTCTAGATGAACTGAACGTACAAAGAGTCGGTGATGAAATTCATGTGCGTTGTCGGGCACGCTCTTTCCTGCATCATCAGGTGCGCAACATCGTAGGCTCCCTCACGCTTGTTGGACGGGAAAAATGGACTAAAACCGATTTGCAAAATGCATTGGACGCAAAAGATCGTGCCAAAGGTGGAGAAACCGCGCCAGCCTATGGACTTTATTTTGTCGAGGCGAAATATTGACCCATTCCTTCACACTTGACGGAAAAGAAATCCCCCTCACTTTGCGTTGGCATGCCCGGGCAAAACGCCTGATTTTAAAAATGGACCCCAAAGGGAACGGCGTTATTGTCACCCTGCCCAAAGGAGTCCCTGCCCAAAGTGGCCTCGACATGGCCGAACGTCATCGGGTCTGGATTGCCAACCAGTTGATGCGCCAACCTGACATCATTGCCTTTAAAGATGGTCAACGTATTGACTTTCAGGGCCGTCCCTATTGGTTAAAGCATGTACCCGATGCCCGTGGCACCGTGTGGTGTGAAGGCGACAGTATTTTTGTTGCCGGAAAGGCAGAGTTTTTTGAAAGACGGCTTTGTGACTGGCTAAAAAAACAAGCCAAGTCGATCATCGAAAGCCAAGCTCATGACATGGCGGCCAGACTGGGCAAAGATGTTAAACGTATTTCGGTACGTGACACGGTGTCACGCTGGGGATCCTGTTCTTCACGAGGGAACTTATCTTTCAACTGGCGCCTTGTCCTCGCCCCACCCGACATCCTGACCTATGTGATCGCTCATGAAGTGTCCCATCTACGTCATATGGATCATAGCGCAGACTTTTGGGCAACGGTTGAAACATTTGATGTCGATGTCAAAAAATCACGCCGATGGCTCAAAGCCCATGGTCAGCTTCTGCAAAGCTACGGTGGCACGGGTTAAGACTTCTTTTTATCCCCAAACAAACGACCCAATTCAGCAAAGAAACGCTCATGCTTAACCGGTTTGGCAATAATTGACGTTACTCCAGCCTCTGTCAATTCATCCCATTTCTGTTTGGGGCTGAGCTTGGCAAAAGCGATAATCGGCTTGTCTTTATTTGGGCCTTGCTTTTGGCGTATATCCCCAATCACTTTAAATGCGCCGTCTTCTGCCATTTCGCTATCGAGAAGGATCACGTCAAACCTTTCAGCCTGCGCATAAGCCAGCATATCCTCAACATCTTCTGCAACACTTACAGAATGACCATTTCTCATAAGCATTGAGGCAATAACTTTTTGATTAACCGGGTTGGCTTTAAACATCAGAACTTTCAAAGGCGCGATAACGAAGTCCTGTTTATGTTCCAGAACAGGCCTTTCTGCCCATTGCACCGGTAGAGACAACGTAAAGACAGACCCTTGTCCCGGCGTGCTTTTGGCCGTCAAACGACCGCCCATAATTTCTGTAAGTTCATGTGCAATCGCAAGTCCAAGTCCTGCCCGTCCACCTTGCGTATTTCCTTTTTGCAATGGTTGAGTAAATCGATCAAAAATACCATCGAGTTTTTCTTTAGAAATACCCACACCAGTGTCTTTAACTTCAATGACCAAACGGTCATTTTCTTCACCCAAAGCAATATGGACGTCCACGTCCACAGACCCGCTTTTGGTATATTTAACCGCGTTGCTGACCAGATTTGACACAATTTGACGTAGCCGTATATCGTCCGTCTTGCACCAATACCCAAGATATTGTGAGGCGGTTGTGGAAATTTCGATGTCTTTTTTCAGGGCCGTTGGTCTAAAGAGACTCACAATATTTTCAATGATTTTAGCTGGTTCCCATGCATCCACATCAAGTTGAAGCTGCCCGGCTTCAATCTTGGACAGATCAAGAATATCATCCAGCAAAGACATCATCCTTGTCGACATATCATCTAAATCATCCAGAAGATCAGATTCTTGTTTCACAACCGTCTTGTTATCGCGTAACAATCCCAAAACGCCACGGATCCCCATCATAGGGGCACGCAAGTCATGACTCATGGATGCCAAAAATTCACTTTTGGCAAGACTGGCTTCCTCAGCAATTTTTTTAGCTTTTTCCAGTTCCACTTCCGTTTGTTTCAAACTCGTAATGTTAGTATGCGTACCCGACATCCGTAAGGGCTTGCCTTCTTGCGACCATTCAACCACGTTTCCCTTAGACAAAACCCACACGATAGAGCCGTCTTTGTGGGTCATACGAAATTCACTTTCGTAGAATTCTCTTTCTTTGCTGAAAGTTTTTTCAATAATCTCCAGCGCAACCTCTAGGTCAAGAGGATGGGTCAGATTTTTCCATGTCTCTATCGTGACGGGTTCCAATTCTTCGCGCTTATAACCAACCATTTCAAGAAAGCGCTTATTTGTTTTCATGACACCGGTTTGAACATTCCATTCATATGTACCGACACCAGTTCCCCAAATGATTTCATCCAGCATTTGGCGTTCACGTTGTTCGACTTTTTTAGCTTCCTGCAATTTGCGAATGGCAAAAACCAAAGCAGCGATGAGTCCCAAAAGTAATAAAATGCCGATCAACAGGATCATGACCGTCAATTGATGAGTTTCTTTCAATTCAGCTGTTTGGCGATCCACCATTTGCTCAAGACGACCCTGATAGTGCCACAAATCATCCTGCATCTGACGTTGCTTGGAAATATCGTGGATGACAGACAACAAGACCGTTTTGCCCATATACTGATATGGGTTGGAATGTACTTCGACCGTTTTGATCTCACCGTTTTTCAAACGATGACGAAATATAAAGAAATTGCGATGTTCTTTTTTTGCCAGTTTGCGTTCATTGGCCACTTCTTCAGCCGTCAACGTGTTGACGTCTTGAATATTCATCTGCTTCAGTTCTATACGCGAATAACCGTAAAACTGACTCGCGGCCTTGTTGGCATCCAAGATATGTCCGGTTTCAGGCTCAACAATTAAAAGGACAGCACTGTGTGATTCAAAAACATTCTCAAAATTCAGCTCTGCCGCTGTCGCTTGGGGGAGCAACAATAAAATATTCAGGATCAGAGCCCATCCCCCAATCCAGAGCTTGTCATTTAACGACTTCACGGCAGCCCCCCCTTTGAGCACGATCTGTAGCTATTATTTTTTACGTATTTTACCAGTACTCAAGGTTATGGGCAATGTTTATGAAAAATGAATCCCTCAAAAATAATGTTCCCGCGACAGGGAAAACTTTGCATTGTGCGCCGCACCTATGATATATGACCGACAAATTTACTGTGATATTAAGGATTTCCTATGATGGAAGTTAGCATTGCCACGCCTTGCACGGGTGTTTGCACTTTAAATAAAGAAAAAATCTGTATTGGGTGTTTTCGCACCAACACAGAAATTGCCCAATGGCGCGCCAGCAATGATGATGTGCGCCGCGAAATTATCGTGCGTGCTAACGAACGAAAGGCCGCCAACCAATGACCCCCATGCCCACCCTCCCCACCGTTACACGACCTGAGCGTTCTGAACTTTTAATGCCTGCTGGGTCTTTGACCAAATTAAAGACTGCCATTCTGTACGGTGCGGACGCGGTCTACGCTGGCACGCCGGACTTATCCTTGCGCACACAATCTTCTTTCACGTTGGAAGAACTGGTAGAAGGGGTGGAATATTGCCACGCCCATGGCAAACGTATTTATCTGACGCTTAATCTCTTTACCCATAACTCAGATATCGAAAAGCTGCCGCTATTCATTGAAACCATTCGCAAAGTCAAACCCGATGGGGTGATCATTGCCGATCCCGGTGTCTTTCAGTTTGTACGCCAACATGCCCCTGATCTGGAAGCCCACGTATCCACACAAGCCAACGTCTGTTCCTGGCTGACGGTTGACTTCTGGAAAAATCAGGGCGCTTCTTTAGTCGTACTGGCGCGTGAAACCAGCTTTGAAGAATTGGCGGAAATTCGGGAAAAGCAACCTGATATCAAACTGGAAGCCTTTGTCCAAGGTTCCATGTGCATGACCTATTCCGGTCGTTGTCTATTGTCCAACTTCATGGCGGAACGCGGTGCCAACCAAGGCAACTGCGCCCATAATTGCCGCTGGAAATACAAACTGCACCTCAAGCTGAAAGACGGCACCGACAAAGCGATTGAAATCACCGACCAAAACGCTGACCTTTTTGAATTTATGATGGAAGAACAATTCCGCCCCGGCGAACTTTTCCCCATCGAAGAAGATAACTTCGGTTCTTATATCCTGAATTCCAAAGACTTGTGCCTCATGCCGGTTTTGCCGGAATATCTCAAACTTGGAGTCGACAGTCTTAAAGTCGAAGGCCGTAACAAGTCCGAATATTACGCCGCTATCACCGCGCGTGCTTATCGTCTTGCCATTGATGACTGGTATAAAGACCCGGACAATTGGGAACCTGAACCCTATTTGCGCGAACTTTACACATTGCAAAACCGGGGCTTCACCATGGGCTTCCATGAAGGCCGTCTGACCAGTGTGGCTCATAACTACGACCGCACCAAACCAGTTGGCGGCTGGCAGTTTGGCGGGATGATCACCGCGTGGGAAGGCGACGAGATGATCTTTGAAATCCGTAACTTCATGCTGCCCGGTGACGTGATCGAATTTCTCCCTCCCAATGAAATTGAGCCCATTCGTTTGCGTCTGTATGAATTTGAAGATGCCAAAACGGGCGAGATCACCGAAAAGGTCAACCCGGGCCAAGGTAAAGCCATCCGCATTCCTGCCTCTGCGTTTGATAAAGAAAACCCGTCTTCTATTAAGGATCGCATCCCTACGCTGACCGTAGCAAGGCGCGAAACCCCTATGTCAGAAGAAGAACGCGTCAGCCGCCTGTCTGAAATCCGCGCCCAAGAACTAGAACGTGGCCTAATCACCGAAGAAGAATACCGCGCCATCATGGATGACCCGGAACTTCTCGGCAAACGGATTTCCATGAAAGCCAACACCGGACACCGCGCCCCCAAACAAGGCATCGAAAGTTGCTGTGGCAAAGGTTGTAACGGATGTTTGATGTTCTGGCAGGACCCAAAATACGCCAAGGCACGTGAAAAGATGAAAGACAAAAAAATCGGCGAGATGTTATTGGCGAAAGAAGCTTAACAAAACACTCTGTTTCCAAAAATGTGTCTAATCATTTACCAATCTTCTGCTTATATTGATTGAAATCATAAGTTCAGGAGAAAAAGAAATGATGCCGAGCCTGTTTGTATCCCACGGATCACCGACGCTTTTAATAGAAGAAGATAGCCCGGGTCGTAAATTTTTATCAAACCTGGGCAATCACCTTGAGAAACCAACAGCGATTCTGTCGATCAGCGCCCATTGGATGACCAAAACACCGAAAGTGACATCCAATCAACAGCCCAAAACCATCCATGATTTTTATGGCTTTCCCCCTGCCCTCTACGAAAAATCATATGATGCAGAAGGCGCCCCTGATTTGGCACAAGACGTCGCCACATTGGTCGGCGCAGACCTAGATGACAGTTGGGGCCTTGACCATGGCACATGGGTGCCGCTTTCTTTTGCTTATCCCGATGCCGACATCCCGGTCATTCAATTGAGCATCCAACCTGAACAAGATGCGCAACATCATTATGATATGGGTAAAAAGCTTGAATCCTTGCGCGAAAAAGGCGTTCTCATCATGGCCAGTGGCGGTGTCACTCATAATTTAAGAGACATCGTGCGTTTTGACAACGACCCGGACCAATGGGCCTTGGATTATGAAAACTGGTATGTGGAATGCCTTAAAAACAATGACCATGACAGTCTGTTAAAGGCTGACACATTGGCACCGCATTTTACCCACGCCCATCCCAGTGATGAACACTGGTTGCCCCTTTATGTCGCCCTAGGCGCTACACGCAACTCAGCAACCCTTCTGCATCGTGGCTTTGAACATAAAAACCTGAGTATGGCAACCGCCCGTTTTGACTGATATGTTGGCGCATAAGTAAAGGAGCTTTGCACCATGCATCAATGTCAAACCAGTTTCACCATTGCGACCCACGGGCAGGGATTATATGAATTTACCCGCGATATCATCCCTTGGGTTGGTTCTTCTGATATAGAAACCGGACTATTGACGCTTTTTTGCAAACACACCAGCGCCAGTCTCACCATTCAGGAAAATGCTGACCCCGATGTGCAGCTTGATTTAAATGAATTCTTTGCCCGTCTGGTGCCGGAACATATGAATTGGCTGCGCCACACTATGGAAGGGCCAGACGACATGCCCGCCCACATTAAATCCGCCCTCACAGATGTCTCCCTGACAATCCCCGTCAGCAATGGGCGCCCGACATTAGGCACATGGCAAGGCGTTTATCTGTTTGAACACCGCAAAGTCCCGCATCAACGCAGCGTTGTTGCACACCTCTTTGGGCAGTAATCTAGCGATTTGATAAAGAGGTTCTGGCAATCATGGTTGCCGCGCCCCCCAAGGCCGTTGCACTGAACAATTTCATGGCTCTCACAGACTTTCCACCAACTGCAAATCGCTTTGCCTGAGCACCCAATGCGCTATAAAGAAGCAACGCGGGATATTCAAGTGCAATGGCAACCAGCGCAAGAATGATCATCCGCATTTCAATGCCGTCCCCTGCGCCCGCAAAAACAGGGAGCATCGCACAAAAAAACAAAACGGATTTCGGGTTGGCGCCCTGCATGGCAAAACTGGTCCAGAATAATTTTTTAAGAGATGAAGGTTGCACCTCTTGAGCTTGTCCCCCTTGCGCAGAAAAAGCAGCCTTCAAGTTACCAATCGCCATGTAAATCAAATAACTCACGCCAAACCATTTAATAACTTCAAATATTTCTGGAAAAGCGACAATGAGTGAGCTCATGCCCAATACAGCAAAGAATGCATACATCAAATTAGCCGTAAAGACCCCAAACATACTGGCATGACTACGCAGAACCCCATTTGACATGGAATCACTGACCACCTTCAAAACAGCAGGACCCGGCGTAAAATTCAATGCGGCATTGGTGGCAATAAAACTCAGTAAAAGTGACGTTTCAAATTCCATTGGGAAGTCCTTTTCTAATGCGCATCCCAATAGTCTTCGGGGACCATGCGGTTGCTGACTTTACGGCTAATGCCGTCTGCCCATTCCATGCCTTTGGTCTGCATGATTTTGGCTTGTTCCGATTTCGCTTGATAGTCGCCTTTTTGAACCGCTAAATCCAACCAGGCGTAAGCGAGTTCCAAATCAAAACGTACCCCCGTGCCTTTTAAATAATAAATGCCGAGTTCACGCATTGACGAAACATCCCCTTTAATCGCCGCTTTTTTAAACCAGCGTGCGGACTCATCAAAATTTTCTTGCTTTTCAAAAATCTGCCCCAGCTTAACCATCGCTTTTTTAGACCCTGCAAAGGCTGCTTTTTCATTCCAGGCAACAGATTTTTGCAAGTCTTTGTCTACACCTTTACCTTCTTCATACATATCGGCAATTTTCAACATGCCTCTGACATAACCACCTTGTGCGGATTTTTCAAACCAGTAGGAAGCGGTGTAAAAATCAGGAGAGACTCGTTTGCCTTGCGAAAATAAAAGGCCAAGTTTATAGGCCGCGCTTATATCACCGTGCTCTGCCATTGATTCCAAGCGATCTGCCAAATCACGGGTCGATTCTGCAGAAGCTTGAGACCACAAAAGGCACAAGACGCCAAACGCGAAACAGATCTTCTTAAACATTTCTTTTCTTCCAATGTAAGGTTGGCCTTTTAAGGTAGCCTAAACTTAATCACCCGTCATTTAAACAAGAAAAAACCCCGCATAAATACGGGGTTTTCTTGAAATGTGTCTGTGTTGAGAGGAAGATTAACTACCAGCAACATCAACCACAACACGGCCACGCACCTGACCGGCAAGAATGTCTTTGCCCAGTTGTGGCAAGTCAGCCAGTTTCGCTTCTGAAACCATACCGTCCAGTTTTTCCATCGGCAAGTCACGCGCAATGCGTTGCCAAGCTGTGATGCGTTTTTCTTTCGGACACATGACAGAATCGATCCCCAGCAGATTAACACCACGCAACAAGAACGGAATGACCGTGGCGTCCAACTTATTGCCACCTGCCAAGCCAATCGCAGCCGCAGAACCACCATATTTAAGCTGGGCCAGAACACGCGCCAATGTGGTGCCGCCAACCGCATCAATACAACCAGCCCAAAGTTCTTTTTCCAACGGGCGTTTTGAAGCTTCAGCCAGTTCTGCGCGATCAATAATATTTTTCACGCCCATTTCGCGCAGATAGTCATGTGTATCCGCCCGACCTGTTGAGCCTGCAACATCGTAGCCAAGATTTGCTAAGATCGCTGCCGCAACCGAACCAACGCCGCCTGCAGCCCCTGTCACCAAGACTTCCCCTTTTTCCGGTGTCAATCCGTGATCTTCCAAGGCCATCACACCCAACATAGCGGTAAAGCCAGCGGTTCCCACAGCCATGGCTTGGCGTGCGCTTAACCCATCGGGAAGCGGCACAAGCCAGTCACCGGACACGCGTGCTTTTTGACCATAGCCGCCCCAGTGAATTTCACCCACGCGCCATCCGGTCAAAACAACTTTGTCACCGGCTTTAAAATCTGCATGAGAGCTGCTTTCCACAGTACCGGCAAAATCAATCCCGCCCACATGGGGGTAATCACGGGTCAAACCACCCAGACCATTCAAGACCAAACCATCTTTATAGTTGAGGGTGGAATATTCAACACTAACGACCACATCGCCTTCAGGCAATTGAGAGTCATCCAATTCTTCTATCGAAGCCGAAACTGCATCTTCTGTCTTTGTTAGTACCAACGCCTTAAACATGGAAACTCCCTTTCTAACTGTATGTAAGTTCTTTCCTTAAAATATCTACATTTTTATATTTGTCAAACAAATAAATAAATGGCATAATTCAATCAAATTTGTAATCACCTGCAAAGAAAGATTTATCCGCATGGCCATAAAATACGAACCCCTTGTCACAGAAAGTCTTGCCAATCAAATTGCGGAAACCATCCGTCAAGCCATCGTCGATGGGGATTTAAAAGTCAATGAACGCCTGCCGACAGAACCAGAGCTGGCCCAACGGTTTGGCGTTTCACGCCCCACCATTCGTGAAGCCTTAAAACGCCTTGCGGCACAAAATCTTATTCGCTCACGACGTGGGCCAAGTGGGGGGACTTTCGTTAATAAGCCCGATAGTCTGGAAGCACAAAACGCATTGATTAACATCACCTCTCTGATGACCACCATGGGTGAATTCGATCTTTCAGACATTGCAGAAGCACGGCGTGAATTAGAACTTTTATGTGTTCAACTGGCCACACAAAGACGCGACACCAGCCATTTAGAAACCATGCGTCAAGAAATTGAAATCCAGAAAAATCCGGCTTTATCCGATCAAGATTTCTGCGCTTCTGATGTGCGTTTCCACCGTGCCCTTGTTGATGCCAGTGGTAATTCCATGCTGAAATTTATGATGGCGGCGGTCATTGAAGCGGTCCAACCTGTCGTCAATCTGATTGTCTTTCGCTTCTGGGACAAGCAAAAAACTATCACACAACATGAACAAATTTTGGTATCTATAGAAGCAGGTGATCAACAGGGTGCGGCCAATGCTATTCGCGAACAAATGGATGACCTGCAGGAACGCTACGCCAAAGCACAAGCTTTGCGCGATGGCAAAACGTAACGCTTAGAAAAGAGATTTTAAAATGTCCGTCGTCGATACCATGCATTCCAAACGTGTCACGGATGAAGTTCGCCATGCCCACGATGATTTGGAATATTTTTATCTCGAAGCCAAACGCAACAAGCGTATTGCCAAATGGGCAGCCAAACATTTGGGTTATGACAAAAAAGAATATTTTCTGGAATTAATCAGCGAAGACATTTCAAAAGCCGGACCAAAGCCCGTGGTCGACCGGATCATGAAAGATTTTACCAAAGCCGAACTGAACATCCCGGAAGAAGAAGTCTGGGAAAGATTGCGCAAATACGAAAAAGAAGTTCTTAAAGACATGCTGGAAACTCAGGCCCAACGCACCAAAGACGAAATGATAGCTGAGGCTGAGGCTGAGGCCGAAGCAGAAGCTGAGAGCAAAAAAGAAAAGAAAAAAGATAAGGATAAGGATAAGGATAAAGACAAGGATAAAAAGAAGAAGAAATAATTTATCCCATAAAAGAAACCCCGGACCATATGATCCGGGGTTTTTCTATGTCAGCCCCTTCAAAAAAGAGACCCAAAACCTATTTATTCTTTGTCCGCATTAACGTGATGCACGACCTGCTGCGGGAACGGGATGGAAATACCTTTTTGATCAAATGTCTGCTTGATCTTTTTGGTCATGTCCCAACGCACCGCCCAATAGTCAGGGGCATTCACCCACAAACGCACAATCAGATTTACTGAACTATCTGCCAGTTCACCAACCGCCAAAACCGGTAAGGGGTCTTGCTTGATGCGGGTGTCCGCTTTTGCCAGTTCTTCGATGATCGCCATGGCTTGATCGATATCGTCTTCGTAGGAGATCCCCATCAACAAATCGACACGTCGCGTATCGTTGTAGCTGTAGTTCTTAATCGCACTACCCCACACTTGGGAGTTTGGCATGATAATCTGAACATTATCACCAGTGGACATTTCTGTCGTAAACAGGGAAACACCTTTTACTGTACCCGCCTGACCTGCGACTTCCACAAAATGGCCCACTTTGAAAGGACGTAAAAACAGCAACATCACGCCTGCCGCAACAT
>JABXIC010000187.1 GCA_013373265.1 Methylocystaceae bacterium
AATGTCAAACACGTCAAATCCACATCCAATGAAGGCTCGGCATCGATCTCCATCGAATTTGAAGCCGGAACGGAAATGCAAACCGCCCTATCCAATGTGGAAACCGCTGTAGCCCAAGTCACCACGTTGCCCGAAGACAGCGAAACACCCAAAATCACCCGCGTTGTGCGTTATGAACCCATCAGCCGATTGCTGCTAAGCGGCCCTTATCCTGAAGCCTCCCTCAAGGCCATGGCAAAAGAATTGCGCGATGAATTGCTGTCACGCGGGGTCGATAAAGTCGACCTGAGCGGGGCACGCGATGAAGAAATCTGGGTCGAGGTCCTGCCTGAAACCCTACGCCGTCTAAACCTCACCATTAATGATATTGCCACCCGCATCGCAGAAATTTCCCAAGATATCCCCGCTGGAGAAACAGGGGGGGCACAGGCCAAGCAAATCCGGGGACTGGGTGAAGTTAAAACCGCCAATGGAGTCGGCAATATCGAAGTACGCTCCCGCGATAACGGGGAAAAAATCAAAATTTCCGACATTGCCCATGTCAGTGAAGCCTTCGATAAAAACGATGCCGATGTGCGCTTTCAACAAAACCGCGCCATTGAACTGCAAGTGCGCCGCGCCACCAGTGCAGACGCCTTGAAGGTCGATGATATTGTCACGCAGTTTCTCAAAGATGTGCGCCCAACCTTACCGACCAATGTCCGGCTGGAAGAATATGAAGTTCAGGCCGACCTCATTCGTGATCGTATTGATCTGTTGCTCAACAATGGTGTCAGCGGTTTGATCCTTGTACTGGCGATCCTGTTTTTATTTTTAAACACACGAGTCGCCTTTTGGGTAGCTGCGGGTATCCCGGTTTCTCTGCTGGCGACCATGTTTGTCATGGCCCTGTCGGGGCAGACCATCAATATGATCAGCTTGTTTGGCCTGATCATGGCCATCGGTATTGTGGTCGATGATGCCATTGTGGTGGGGGAACATTCCGAAACCTTGCGCCGACGTGGGTTAAGTCCGGTCGAAGCCGCCGAAGCGGGGGCGTTGCGTATGTTGGTACCTGTGTTCGCCTCATCTTTAACCACCATCGCCGCATTTATGCCGTTGCTGGCGATTTCCGATATCATGGGGCAAATCATCGCCGCCATTCCCTTTGTTGCCATTGCCGTCATCATCGCCAGCTTGATTGAATGTTTTCTGGTCCTGCCCGGTCATATGCGTCACGCCTTGAAGGGCAAACCCGAAGAGGCCGCCGGCTTTCGTCAAACATTCAATAGCCGATTCAATCACTTTCGCGACACTCATTTTGCCCGTTTAATTGATCGCATCATTGAATATCGCTATGTGACACTGGCTGGTGCGCTTGGCATGCTCATCATCTCCATCGGTCTGATTGCCGGAGGGCGTCTCGGCTTTCAGTTTTTCAACGGCCCGGAAGGGGACCGTGTTTTTGCCAATGTGGAAATGGCCGCCGGCACTGCGCGCGCAGAGACACAAGCCATGGTGGACGAACTGGAACGCGCCCTTTTGGCTGCCGATAAAACATTTGGCGGCCATCTAGTTCTGACCCATGTGGCAAAAGTCGGCACCCGTGTCTCTGGGGCCAGTGCCCATAGCGGGGGCGGGTCAAACGGGGGCAGCAACCATCTGGGGGGCATTTATATTGAATTGCAGGATTCTGATAAACGCGATGTTCGCACATCTGATTTCATCAAAGAATGGCGCAATCAGGTCAATCTCAAACCCGGTCTAGAACGTTTAACCCTTATCCCCGCACAAGCGGGCCCCCCGGGACGGGATGTGGATATCCGCATTAATGGCAAAGATATCCATGCCCTCAAACAGGCTTCAAGTGAAACCATCGATCTGCTGAAACGCTATCCCGGTGTTTCCGCCCTTGAAGACGATTTGCCCTTTGGTAAAGAAGAAGCGATCTTAGAATTGACCCCACACGGCAAAGCTCTTGGCTTTACCACACAAGACCTTGCCCGACAGGTGCGCGACAGTTTTGACGGGGCCATTGCCAAGCGTTTCCCGCGTGGGGATGAAGAAGTGCTCATCCGTGTACAGTTTGATCGCAACCATATCACCCAACATAATCTGGATCAGCTCTATATCCGCAGTCCGCAAGGGGCTGAAGTTCCGTTAAGTGAGGTCGCCAGCCTGCGCACAAAAACAGGCTTTGCCACCGTCAAACGCGAAGACGGGACGCGTCAGGTCTCCATCACCGGAGAATTGAATAAAAGCGTTATGAGTACGGGCAAAATCATTGAAGCCTTAAAACGTGACGGCATCGACCAACTGGCAGCCAAACATAACGTTAAAGTCAGTTTTGCTGGCAAAGCCGAAGAACAAAAACGCACCTTTGGTGATATGCTCACCGGCGTGATCTTGGGCTTTAGCAGCATTTACATTATTTTAGCCTGGGTCTTTTCCAGCTATTCAAAACCGCTTGTTGTTATGTCGGTCATTCCCTTTGGCTTTGTCGGGGCCGCGATGGGGCATTATTTCATGGGCTACGACCTCACCATGCTCAGCCTTGTCGCCCTTGTGGGGCTCAGCGGCATTGTGGTCAACGATTCCATCATTTTGGTCAGCACGGTCAAAGAACATCTCGATATGGGTGAAGCGCCCTTTGAAGCCATTGCGCGCGGCACGGTGGAACGTTTGCGCGCCGTCATCCTGACATCAGCCACCACCATCGGCGGCTTAACACCTTTGATGTTTGAAACCAGCCTACAGGCACAGTTTTTGATCCCCATGGCAATCACCATGGTTTTTGGTTTAATGGTGGCAACTCTATTGGTCCTGATCGTCGTGCCAGCCCTTTTGGCGGTGCTGGAAGATTTAAAGACGATCAGAGGGATTCCCTTTTTCAAAAAAAATGTTTAGTCTTCTGACTTGATAGTTTTAAAACGACGAAAAAAAGCGGAATTGGGATATGAGCGAACTGACGCAAAGTCCGACATGGCAAGCCCTTACGGACCATTTTGAACAGATCAAACCGCTGCATATGCGCGATATGTTTGACAAAGACCCCAATCGGTTTGAAAAATTCTCCGTGCGCTCCAGCGGGATTTTGCTGGATTATTCCAAAAACCGCATCACCTCTGAAACCATGACTTTGCTGACAGATTTGGCGCGGTCCTGTCAGGTTGAAGAAATCCGCGACCGTATGTTTGCCGGTGCACATATCAATTCCACCGAAGACCGCGCAGTTTTTCATGTTGCGCTTCGCAACCGATCTGAACGCCCAATGATGGTGGATGGCAAAGACGTCATGCCCGATGTGCGCCGTGTTCTCAATAAAATGCGTCGATTTAGTGAAGATGTGCGCAAAGGACATTGGCGCGGTATTACAGGACGTCATATCAAAACCGTGGTCAATATCGGCATTGGCGGCTCTGACCTTGGCGTCATCATGGCGCTGCAATCCATGCGTAGCTATCAACGCGACGATTTATCCCCACGCTTTATTTCCAATGTGGACAGTTCCCACCTGATGGAAACCCTGCGCGATCTTGACCCGGAAACCACCTTGTTCATTGTCGCCTCCAAGACGTTTTCCACACAAGAAACCATGCTGAACGCGACCTCAGCGCGCTCTTGGTTGGTCAAGCGCCTGGGACGTGAAGCCGTGCGCAAACATTTTGTCGCTGTCTCCACCAACAAAAAGCGTGTCCATGATTTTGGCATTGATACGGATTATATGTTCCCCTTTTGGGATTGGGTCGGAGGGCGTTATTCCACATGGTCGGCCATCGGATTGGCCATCGCCCTTGTCATCGGCATGGATAAATTTGAAGAAATGCTCGAAGGTGGCTATGCCATGGATGAACATTTCCGCACCACGCCCTTGGAAAACAACATGCCCGTCATTATGGCACTGCTCGGGGTGTGGTATAGCAACTTCTTTGGCTGGTCCACCCATGCGGTTCTGCCCTATGACCAGTATCTCACGCGCTTTCCCCAATTCCTGCAACAAATGGATATGGAAAGCAACGGCAAGCGCATTGATTTACAGGGCCGGCCAGTTGATTACACCACCGGACCAATTATTTTTGGTCATGCGGGCACCAACGCACAGCATTCCTTCTTCCAGCTTCTCCATCAAGGCAGCTGGAATGTCTCCATGGATTTTATCGGTGTAGCAAACAACCATCACCCGCTGCGGGAGCATCAAACCATTTTGCTGTCCAACTTCCTGGCTCAAACCAAAGCCTTGATGCGTGGCAAGACCGAAGCGGAAGTGCGCAAAGAACTCAGCGCAAAAGGGATGCCGCCTGCCAAGATTGACATGTTAGCCCCGCATCGCACCTTCCCCGGCAACAAACCAACAAATTCTTTGGTTTTACCGCTGGTCACCCCCTTTACAATTGGGCAGTTGATCGCTTTATATGAACATAAGGTCTTTGTCCAAGGCGTGATCTGGAACATTAATTCTTTTGACCAATGGGGGGTTGAACTGGGCAAAGAACTGGCCCGGGATTTGACACCAAAACTAACGGGCGAAGTACCGATCATGGGGGAAGATTCCTCCACCGAAGGACTGCTGAATTACATGAAACGGTTGAAGAAAGAATTTATATGACCATCCGCCTGCTGCCGCAAACCCTGATCAACCAAATCGCTGCCGGGGAAGTTGTCGAACGTCCGGCCTCTGCCATGAAAGAACTGGTGGAAAATGCCATTGATGCAGGTGCCACACGCATTGATGTGGTGATGAAAGAAGGCGGGCGCGTCTTGCTCAGCGTCACAGATGACGGCTGCGGCATGACATCTGAAGAAATGGAACTCGCCATCCAACGCCATGCGACCTCTAAAATACCCGATGAAGACTTGTTTAATATCAACACTTTGGGCTTTCGTGGGGAAGCCTTGCCCTCCATCGGGTCCGTTTCACGCATGACCATCACGTCACGTATTGAAAGCTCTGAGAACGCTTGGGTGATCAAGGTTGAAGGCGGGCATACCTCTTTGCCAGAACCGGCCGCGCACCCCAAAGGCACACGCATTGAAGTGCGTGATTTGTTTTTTGCCACTCCGGCGCGCCTTAAGTTTTTAAAGGCGCCACGCACAGAACTAACCCATGGTCTGGATTTGCTCAAACGTCTTGCCATGTGCCACCCTGAAATCAGCTTCACCCTCAGCGACGGCGTGCGTACCCTGTTAAAACTACCCGCCACGCACGGGGACTTATTTGAAGCCCTGCTAGAAAGATTGCGCGGCATCATGGGGCGCGACTTTGCTGAAAATGCCGTCCCCATTGAGGCAGAGCGCGACAATGTGCGCGTCAGCGGTCATATCAGTCTGCCAACCCTGAACCGGGGCAACAACGCCTTGCAGTTCTTTTTTGTCAATGGCCGACCGATCAAGGACAAACAGCTTTATGGGGCCATTCGCGGGGCCTATCGTGACTTTCTCGCCCATGATCGCCATCCCTTAATCGCGTTATTTCTGGAACTGCCGCCGCGTGCAGTGGATGTCAACGTTCATCCTGCCAAGGCGGAAGTGCGTTTTCGTGACCCCCAAGGTGTGCGCGGCCTGATCGTCAGTGCCTTGCGCCAAGCCCTCAACGGGGCAGGTCATATGGCGTCCACTACTGTCAGTCATGACACCCTATCGGCCATGCGCCCGCCCACGTATGAAGTAGACCCGCGCACGGCTGAAATGGCACGGGCCATCACATCGCAAAACACATCACAAGGTGTAGGGTATTATATCCCCGAAGGTATGCGCGAAGCCGCTGCCGCTTTTCAAGCCCCCTTAAACGGTCTGGATGCCCCACCCCAAGCCAATGTGCAGGCTTCCTCTGATCAGGAAATGACACAGCCCCCCGCCCAATATCCCCTTGGGGTGGCGCGTGCGCAACTGCATGAAACCTACATCATTGCACAAAGTGGCGATGCCATCATCATGGTGGATCAACATGCCGCCCATGAACGCCTTGTCTATGAACGCATCAAAACTGGGGTGGAAGAATCCGGTGTTAAACGTCAGGGGCTGTTGATCCCCGAAGTCGTGGAACTGGATTTAGCCGATGCCGATCGTTTGGTCGCGCGCTCAGAAGAACTGGAAGAGTTGGGCCTTGTGCTTGAAAACTTCGGGTCCGGTACCGTGGTTGTGCGCGAAGTCCCCGCCATGCTTGGGTCCAAAGTCGACGTGCAGGGGCTGGTCAAAGATGTCGCCGATAGCCTGGCCGAAGTGGATGAAGCCATGTCCTTAAAAGACAAATTGATGGATGTCTGCGGGTCAATGGCCTGTCATGGTTCCATCCGGGCCGGACGCCGCCTTAGCCTCGACGAAATGAACGCCCTGTTGCGTGAAATGGAAGCCACGCCCCATAGCGGCCAATGCAAACACGGTCGCCCCACCTATGTGGAACTCAAACTCAAAGATATCGAACGATTGTTTGGTCGCAGCGGGTAAAACAACACAAAACTAGGGGTGAAACCAAAGATGCGGGTCATTAAGCGGTGCTTTTTCATGGGCTTGACGCATCTTCAGTTCAATGACCTTACGTCCGCGCATTTTCAGGGCATCAATATTGCTTTTAAATTCGCGATCAAATAAGTCATCAAAGCGCCCATCCACAAGTGCGCGATGCATCCCTACTTCTAAACGTTTTGCCAATTCTGGGTGAGACTTGCTGACATACAAATAAAAGGCCATCGGTGTGCGCAACAAGACGTAAGGATCGATAGCCATGTCACGATATGTGTTTGACCAAAACGCCAACTCACTTTGAATTTCACCTACACCACGTGAAAAATAGTCACATCGGTGATTGTGCAGCAATTTAAACAGGTCGCTGAATTTATCTGATTTGACAACATTCAAGCCGTTATCTTCAAAAACCTTTGTAATGTTCCAGCTGCGTGCCAGACAAGCCTTAGCATTCTTCACATCATTTAATGAAGCCGCGCGTTGAAATAATGTACGGTTATTGCGATGGATCAAAGAAACCCGATACCCGATTAAACCTTTATCAATGGGAATAGGAACAAGGATATAACGCTGATCATGGGCATTGCTGCCCGGTAGCATGATAACTTGCGCAACAACCCCTTTTTCAACCTCGGCTTCCATACGAGGACGTTCCATAGGATCGACAGAATATCCAACTGTCCAAGGCCCATAATCATCTTGAGTTTCGAACAAAGCCAGTTTAATCACTTCTAAGGCATAATTTGCCCGCTCATCCGGCATAACGGGTGGATGAGGGTACACAACAGACGTGTTTTGTGAAAACGCGGACGTTCCCATACAAAAAAACATTGAACAAATTAGAATAAATTTTCTCATCAGTCCCGTTATCTACCTCAAGTAACATCCGAATATTATTAAATCTACCTTCATAAAGCGAGTTATTTATAATTTAAAGAATATCACTTGGGCCGCACCATATTTACGACGGTCCAATTCTTCGCAATTGCCGGGAACATCCCATTTTTCTTTTTTGGACAATTCAACCACACAGATCGTGTCTTTAGCCATCCAGCCGTTTTTTTCCAACGCCTGAAGAGCAACATCTGTCAATCCAGACCCATAAGGTGCATCCATAAAAACCAACCCGCATGGTGCGGTGGACGTGGGCGGGTTGGTCACGTCAATGCGCAACATCTGCATTGTGTCGCTTGCACCCATCCCTTTTGCATTGGTGCGCAGGGCCTTCATGGCCGTTTCATCTTTATCCATAAAGGTCACATGGGCCGCCCCACGTGAAAAGGCTTCCAGCCCCAAGGCTCCCGTACCGGAAAACACATCCAGCACACGCCCACCACGCAAGGCAGCGCGGCCCCATGTTTGGTGTTCTAAAATATTAAAAACAGATTCGCGCGCCCGATCCGATGTCGGGCGCGTATCCAGACCTTCCGGCGCAACCAGCTTGCGTCCTTTGAATTTACCGCCGACGATCCGCATTCGGTTTTCTCCCTGTGCGTGTTTTCTTCACATCTTCCGTCTTTTTGTCTTTCCGCGGACCTTTAAATTTAGGCCTGTCTTTGGCAACAGCAAACCCTTCTTTACTGCCGGATTTTGAAGCCGTAATCCCGGCGACCTTACCGCCAAACCATTCGACCAAGGCTTTGCGCGGGACTTCTTCCATTTCACCACGCGGCAGTTTGCCCAACTGAATGGGGCCATAATCTGTGCGGATCAAACGGGTCACATCATAGCCCAAGGATTCCATAATGCGGCGCACTTCGCGGTTTTTACCTTCACGGATGGATAGATTTATCCAGGCATTCGCCCCTTTTTGTACATCCAAAATGGCTTCAACCGATCCATATTGCACCCCTTCAATGACGGGGCCTTCTTTCAAAGCAGCCAGATCATCTTCATTGACACGCCCATGCACACGCACCCGATAGCGCCGCACCATGGCATTGGCTGGTTTTTCAAGATAACGGGCCAATTCCCCATCATTGGTCAATAACAACAATCCTTCAGTATTAAAATCCAACCGTCCGACAGAAATCATGCGCGGCATGTTTTTAGGCAATTGATCAAATACAGTCGGGCGCCCTTCCGGGTCGCTGTTTGTGGTGATCAAACCACGCGCTTTATGAAACTTCCACATGCGCGGGGGCTGTTTATCCGGCAAGGCTTTGCCGTCTACCACAACAATATTACTAGGCAGGACATTCAAAGCCGGACTATCAATGACTTGACCGTCCACACTGACACGACCTTCTGCGATCATACGTTCTGCTTCGCGGCGTGAACAGACACCGGCGCGGGCCATAACTTTGGCAATTCTGTCGCCTTTTAGGGTTAATGTATCGTCGCTCATGTGCGTGCTGCCTCAATAAATGCTGCAAAGATTTTTTTATCACCTTCACAAATATGAAATTCGGGGTGCCATTGTACACCCAGACAGAATTTTTGGGCAGGGACTTCAATCCCTTCCAAAACCGTATCCGGTGCCGTGGCATTAATCATCACACCGTCGGGTTCATCGCCAACGCTTTGATGATGGGCGCTGTTAACGCTCAATTCATCCGCCCCAACGATTTTATGAAGCAAAGTCCCCGGTTTGATTTGCACCGTATGGCCCGCTTCATCACGCGGATTGGGTTGTTCATGGGCCAGACAATTTTCATACGAATCCGGGATATGCTGGATCAGCTTACCGCCCAGCACCACATGCAACAACTGTTGCCCGCCACAAATCCCCAAAAGGGGCATGTCACGATCCAACGCGCCTTGGGTCATGGCCCATTCAAAACGGGTACGTTTGTCTTTGGTGACCACGGTTTCATGCACATCGGCAGCACCATACATAGACGGGTCCACATCAAAGGCCCCGCCTGTGATCACAAGCCCGTCGATCAGATCGAGGTATTTTTCAACCAGTTCCGGCTCATGGGGCAAGGGCAAGGGAATGCCACCTGCAAAAGAGACCGCCGAACAGTAATTTTCACGCAAGGCATACCAATCGAATTTGGAATAAGCGCCAGCGCCGCCGTCTTCGCTGTCCATTGTAATGCCGATAAGGGGTGTTTTCATAGCCACACTCATAACTTGGTATTATAGTCCTGTCTATGAAGGATTATATGGACATTGCCTTAAAAGAAGCTAAAGCCGCCGAAAGTCGTGGCGAAGTGCCTATTGGCGCGGTTGTTGTGGATGCCAACAGTGGTGACATCATCGCGCAAGCCGGTAACCAGACCGAAGCTGATTTGGACCCCACCGCCCATGCGGAAATTTTAGCCATCCGTCAGGCCGCACAAAAGCTTGGCAGCGCACGCCTGCCTGAATGTGATCTCTACGTCACCTTAGAACCCTGCACCATGTGCGCCACCGCCATTTCATTTGCCCGTATTCGCCGTCTCTATTTCGGGGCCTATGATTCCAAAGGCGGCGGCGTTGATCATGGCGCACGTTTTTTCACTCAGCCCACCTGCCACCACACCCCCGAAGTCTATGGCGGGATTCGCGAACGTGACTGTGCTGATTTACTGAAAGCGTTTTTTGCTAAGAAAAGATAACGGCTTGCTCCGTCCTGTTCTTGTGCATCTATTGCGCCATAATCGGTGGGGCCTATTTTCATATCCACTGATTATCGCGCAACAAGTGCGCGATGACGGTAAAAAAACAAAACTAATCATTTCATAGATCATATTATGAAACAGTTTTATGTATATATTTTATGTGACAGACCTTACGGATATTTATACACGGGCGTTACATCTAATCTGGTCCAACGTATCCATCAGCATAAATCCAAAGTCATGGCCGGACATACTCAACAAAAAAACATTGGCCATCTTGACAGAAAAGAAAATCAAGAAATGGAAGCGTCAATGGAAGTTCAATCTAATAGAACACAATAACCCACATTGGAACGACCTGTACGCACGACTTACATAAACTCCCACCCCGGCCGTCATGGCGCACAAGTTGCGCCATAATCGGTTAAAGTCGGCCTTCCTATCCATAGATTTTTGCACAACCCAAACTAAATGAAGAAACAGCGGTTTCTAAACACCAAAAAAAACCAACTTTGCCTTAATGGTGCCTAACTTACAGGCCATAACACCTCCCATTATGGAGAAGACTGGGTACGGGGCCTCAAAACTATGGCTTTTAATATAAATGCATTTGCTAATCCAAAGCGCTTTATGTGGCTCAGCGCACTGCTGTTGCCGTGGGCGGTTGCGCTTTGTGTCATCACAACCATTGCCGGACTATATTTTGCGCTGTTTCATTCACCAGCCGATTATCAACAAGGTGAAACCGTGCGCATCATGTATATCCATGTGCCGGCAGCCACCATGTCTATCAGCATTTATGTTGCCATGGCCATGGCCTCTGCTATGGGGTTGATCTGGAAGCATCCTTTGTCTGATCTGGCGGCAAAATGCATGTCCCCCATCGGGGCGGCTTTTACCTTTTTGGCCCTTGTGACCGGGTCTTTCTGGGGCAAACCCATGTGGGGCACGTGGTGGGTCTGGGATGCGCGCCTGACGTCTGAACTTCTTTTACTGTTTTTATTTATGGGGCATATGGCCCTGTTAAATGCCTTTGATGACCCGGCACGCGGTGCCAAATCTGCCGGTATTTTATGTATCGTCGGGGTGATCAACGTGCCGATTATCAAATTTTCCGTAGACTGGTGGAACACGCTGCACCAGCCTGCGTCGTTAATGAAATCGGGTGGGCCGAGCATCCACCCTGATATGCTGATCCCACTTGGCCTGATGTGGCTGTGTTTCTTAAGCTATTTTACTGTGGTGCTGTTTATCCGTATGCGCGGTGAAATCATTGCTTCAAAAGTACGCGCACTGCGTTTACGACAGGTTCATGGGTAAGGGAATCAGATTATGACTGAATTTTTTGAAATGGGTGGACATGGCATATACATCTGGCCCTGTTATGGACTTGGGGCCCTGTTGTTGATTGCCCTGCTTGTCAGCAGTGTTAAATCCCTGTCTAAAAGTAAAAAAGATCTCTCCATCATGGAGCAAGTGTCCAAAAAAGAGAGTAAAAGCTGATGAAAAGAAAAACACGTCGCCTCTATATGGTTCTGGTTGGCCTGTGCGCCCTTGGTGCTGTGGCGGCCATTGTGCTGGCTGCCCTTGAAGACGATATTGTCTTTTTCCTTAGCCCCACCGAAGTGATGGCCAAAGAGGCACTTCATCCCGATCAACGTTTCCGCATCGGCGGATTGGTAGAAGCCGGATCGGTTTCCAAAGCGGCCGACGGGGTGACAAACCTTTTTACCGTGACAGACATGGCAAACAGCATTCAAGTTGAATATAAAGGGATCCTGCCCGATCTGTTTCGTGAAGGCCAAGGCGTTGTCACCGAAGGCCATTTCAAAGGCAAAACGCTCATTGCCACAGAAGTGCTTGCCAAACACGATGAAAATTACATGCCGCCCGAAGTTGCCGACGCATTGAAAAAATCCGGCAAATGGAAAGAGGGTGAACCCATGAGCGATGCCTTAAAACAAGGTCACGTTCCGGACAGTTCGAAAGAGAAATAATATGTATGTTGAAATAGGACATTTCGCACTCGTTCTTGCCCTTTTTGTTGCCATTGTTCAAGGGGTTGTCCCTTTGATGGCCGCACCCATGGGCAATAAACGCTGGATGGGCATTGCTGGTCCCGCCTCTATTGCACAATTTTTATTGTTATGCGTCTCTTTTGCTGCCTTGACCCATGCCTTTGTCACCTCGGATTTTTCCGTGTTGAACGTGGTCAAAAACTCCCACACCGACAAACCGATGCTGTATAAAGTCTCCGGCGTCTGGGGTAACCATGAAGGCTCCATGTTATTATGGGTCCTGATCCTGGCCACATTCGGCTGTGCGGTTCAGCTTTTTGGGCGCAACCTGCCTGCAGGTTTAAAAAATCGCACGCTTGCCGTCCAAGCCCTGATCTCGGTTGGCTTTTTAATGTTCATTCTCTTTACGTCCAACCCGTTTGAACGTGTTCTTGATGTGCCTGTAAACGGACAAAGCCTGAACCCCTTGTTGCAAGACCCGGGGCTGGCCTTCCATCCGCCGTTTTTATATCTCGGCTATGTTGGCTTTTCCATTGCCTATAGCTTTGCCATTGCGGCCCTGATTGAAGGGCGCGTGGATGCCAGTTGGGCACGTTGGGTGCGCCCTTGGACATTAGCCGCCTGGACTTTCCTGACCATCGGCATTGCCCTTGGGTCGTGGTGGGCCTATTACGAACTCGGTTGGGGCGGCTGGTGGTTCTGGGATCCGGTTGAAAACGCCTCTTTCATGCCATGGTTGGCCGGAACGGCCTTATTGCATTCTGCTGTTGTCGTAGAAAAACGCGATGCTTTAAAAAGCTGGACCATCTTTTTGGCCATCATTGCCTTTGGCTTGTCTTTGCTGGGAACTTTCCTTGTGCGCTCAGGCGTGTTGACCTCGGTCCATGCCTTTGCCACAGACCCGGAACGCGGCGTCTTTATCCTGATATTGCTCTGTATCGCCATTGGGGGATCGTTCATCCTTTATGCGGTGCGCGGTCCAAGCCTTGTGGGCGGCGGTCTGTTTAAACCCGTCTCACGCGAAGGGGCCTTGTTGTTTAACAACTGGATTTTGACAACTGCCACAGGCGTTGTGTTGTTAGGCACACTCTACCCCTTATTTATCGATGTAATTGGTGCGGGCAAAGTCTCCGTCGGGGCACCCTTTTACAATCGGGTTTTCATTCCCATCATGACACCGCTGATCCTCTTAATGGCACTTGGCCCCTTGATGTCTTGGAAACGCGCGGATGCACCTGCCATTCTATCACGCCTATATCTGGTTTACGGAACGACCCTCTTTGCCGTTCTCTTGACCTTCTTCCTCAAAGGGGAAGAAGGCTGGGGGGGATACTTCGGCATGGGGCTGGCCACATGGCTGGCTGTCGGCACACTTTATGATCTGGCAGAACGTATCAAACTGTTGCGTGTTCCTTTTGGAGACAGCATCAAGCGTTTATTGCGCCAACCACGTTCCACCTGGGGCATGACCATTGCCCATTTCGGTCTTGCCATTGTCATTGCCGGTATGACGGGGGCCGGAAACTGGAAAGTGGAAAGCATTCAGGTCATGAAATTTGGCGATACGGTCGACGTTGCCGGTTATAATTATACTTTTGAGAAAGTACGCGACATTCGCGGGCCAAACTACAATGCCCTTGAAGGCACCTTTAAAGTCACAAAAAATGGCAAACCCTTCACCACATTGTTGGCAGAAAAACGTGAATACGATACCGGTGGCATGCCCACAACCGAGGCTGCGATCTATCCCACCATTTGGGGTGATCTTTACGCGGTTGTCGGGGACAAATCCGGTGATGGCTATGTCACCCGATTATACTGGAACCCGCTGGTTGCATGGCTCTGGGGTGGAGCCGGACTGTTAATGTTGGGAGGACTGGTCAGCCTGTCTGATCGTCGTCACCGCATTGGCGCACCCAAAAGATCCGAACAAAAACCTGCTCTGACACAAGGAGCCCAAGCATGAAGTCACGTATCTTTTTTCTGATCCCCCTTGCTGCCTTTTGCGTGCTGGTGATCTATTTTGCCTTGGGCCTGACAAAAGACCCATCCGTACTGGATACCGACGTGTTGGATAACCACCCGATGGGGGAATTCAAACTGGTTGCTGTTGAAGGACGCAGCGAAGGGCTCAGTGCAGCAGATATCAAAGGCCATGTTTCTTTGGTGAACTTCTTTGGTTCATGGTGTGTGGCCTGTTTGCAAGAACATCCTTTTCTGCTGAATTTAAAAGAAAAAAACGTGATCCCGGTTTATGGCGTCGATTGGGATGAAAAAGACCCCAAAAACATCGTGCGATGGCTGGCCCGTCATGGTGATCCCTATACCAAAATCGGTGTCGACGCCACGGGCGAAACCATCATCGATTGGGGCATTACTGGCGCACCGGAAACCTTTGTTGTCGATAAAAAAGGTATCATTCGCTACAAACACATCGGCCCGATCACCCGCCGTTCATGGGAAAAAACTCTCTGGCCTCTGATTGTGGAGCTCCGTAAACAATGAAAAAGTTCCTCTTTGTCCTTTTAGCTGCCTATGTGCTCGCAGGGTCAGCTTTGGCTGTTCAGCCCGACGAAATTTTGAAAGACCCTGCCCTTGAAGCGCGTGCGCGTGAAATTTCACAAGATATCCGCTGTGTCGTCTGTCAAAACCAATCTATTGACGATTCCAATTCTGGCATTGCCAAAAACATGCGCATTTTGGTGCGTGATCGCATCAGCAAAGGCGATAGCAACCAAGAAGTTATTGATTATCTTGTTTCACGCTATGGTGACTTTGTGTTGCTCAAACCTCCGGTCAAGATCAAAACGCTCGTCCTCTGGTTTGGTCCGGCTTTGATGTTGGTATTCGGCTTGGTCGGGATTGTTTTTTATTATCGCCGTCGGGCAAAAGAAACAGCCGAAACCACCGGGGCCGCCCCTTTAAGTGCGGCGGAAAAAGCACGGCTTGAAGCCTTAATGAATGAAGAAGGAAATCCGTCATGACTTTTTGGATTGCCGTTGTCTTATTGTGTGGCGCGACCCTTTTTATACTGGCAACGCCGCTGTGGCGTAAAAATAAAGAACAAGCTGAACGCGCCGAATTTGAAATGAATGTCTTTAAAGACCAGCTTAAAGAATTGGATCGCGACCTTGAACGTGGCCTGATTAATGCCCAGGAAGCTGAAACAGCACGCATTGAAATTCAGCGCCGTTTATTGCATGCCGATGAAATGCGCGGCCAAAACACATCGACCCAAACAGGCTTAACCAAATCCACCATCCTGTTTAGCCTGATCGGTGCCCTTGTCATCGTGGCCGGGTCCTTACTGGTTTACGCTAAGGTCGGTATGCCCGGCTATGCGGACATGCCTTATGCCGGCCGTAACTTCGACTCAGAGAAAAAAGTCGCCTTTAACGAAGACATGAACCGCGCCATCGCCATGCTTAAAAAACGGCTGGAAAGTAATCCCACAGACGTTGATGCCTGGATCTTGCTTGGACGCACCATGCGCACGATGGAACGTATGGACGATGCCATCAAAGCTTATAAAAATGCGGTGAAATTTTCAAATCGCCACCCTGCTATTCTCGCAGATTATGCCGAGACACAAATCTATGCAGATAAAGGGGAAGTCACTCAAGAAGCTCGAAAAGCCCTTCAAGAAGCCGTTGAGTCAGACCCCATGCAACTCAAAGCGCGGTTTTATCTTGGATATGCCAAATCACGTGCCGAAGATTTTGAAGGGGCCTTGCAAGACTGGACAGACCTGAGCGCCATGTCGCCGCCCGATGCACCGTGGTTGGCCCAGATAAAAGAACAAATGCAAATGGCCGCAAAAGCGGGTGATCTTGATCTGGCTGACTTTAAACCCAGCAAACAAGCACTGGCCTTAGGCAAACAAATTGCCCTTGAATGGGAAAAAGAGCAAGCCGACCAAGCCACTGCCCCCGGCCCCACGCGCGAACAAATGCAAGATGCGCAGGAAATGTCGGCTGAAGATCGCTCCGACATGATCCGCAGCATGGTCAATCGTTTGGCAGAACGCCTCAAAGACGAACCAAACGACCTTGCAGGCTGGAAACGCTTGGCAAACGCTTATCAGGTCCTCGGCGAAACCGAAAAAGCCCAAGAAGCCTTCGCCAAAATAAAGGAACTGGAAGCACAGTAACAAAAACCGTTCACGCCATCTCATAGTCCTCTTCAATACAGAAGAAAGGATTAGGGGATGGCGTTACACGGCTATGTTTATATTCTCGCCAGTAAAAGAAACGGCACCCTGTATATCGGCGTTACGTCAAACATGACCAAACGCCTTTGGCAACATCAAAACAATAGCTTTAAAGGCTTCACCCAGCAGTATGGGGTAAAAACACTCGTCTATATAGAAGAATACCCCAGCATAGACCAAGCGATTGCGCGTGAGAAAGCCATGAAAAAATGGCGGCGAAGATGGAAAATAGACCTGATCGAAAAAACCAATCCATCATGGAATGACCTGTTAACTGGGTCCCCGCTTTCGCGGGAATGACAAGAGAAGGGGCGGGAATGGTAGTGGTTGAGATAGCACAAAATCCATGTCATCCCCGCGAAAGCGGGGACCCATAAATTATAATTGAAGGAATTTTCGACCTCTTTTGAAATGAATTTTGTCCTTAATCTAAAACCATGTACTATTTTAGATGGAGGATGCAATGTCTCTTAAGACTGTAATGAAACGCCTAAAGAATGAGCACATTATTGAAAAGTGGCTTAACGAGCCATGGCAAGACACACCCAGAAAACCAGACAGAAACCTCATTGCGTTTTTCGTCTCTTATTGTAGGGAAATAAAAGGACTCCCAGTACTCTCACTCGCATGTCTTGCTGAAGTGTCGGAATCTACGATCGAACGCATTGAACGTGGTGAAAAAGTATCAGATCAAACATTAGACAAGGTTGCTGTCGCATTGGGTTATGAGACAGGAACATTCACCAAAGAACGAGTTCCTTTACAAGCAAATGAAGTCCGAAAAAACTTGGAAGAAAATGCCCAAGAACTTTCAAACTCTATTTGGATTCCTGTTGAACCTTTTCAAAAACATAAACACGTTCGTGCTTTATCGCGCACCCATATGAATATCGTTGATACAAGCCACTTATCTAAAGTAGATGAAGAAATTATAGGCGAGATCAAAGAATACATATCGTGCGCTAATTTCTTACGTACTGAAAAGGAAAGTGACTTATTTTTAAACTGCGAACCCTTCAACAAAATGCGAAAACTTAATCAGGATATTCTTGATTTAGTTAAAAATTTTGGATTTGAAAACCGTGCTTATGCACTAACGGGAACCTATAAAAGCGCAGTTACTTTTGGAGACCGTAAAATGAACTTAGATATAGGCATCTTAACTTTTTTTCCAAAAGATACCGACCCATATGCAATCAAACGCAGTCACCTTCTTGTTCCCAAAAACTTTACACTCACCAAGGAAATACTGGAAGAAAACCTTAGTTAGATACTGGGTCCCCGCTTTCGCGGGAATGACATTAGATTATTTCCACCTTCGTCATCCCCGCGAAAGCGGGGACCCAGCCTGTCCTCACAAACAAAAAAAGGCCCGATGGAATTTCACCATCGGGCCTTTTTTTATTATAAATCGTGATAAGTATTAGATCAGCTTATCAAGTTCTGCGATCAAAGCATCACCCATACCCGTGCAGCCGACTTGTCTCATGCCGGCTTGCATGATGTCACCTGTACGTACACCAGCGCCAAGGACGTTTTGCACACCTTGATCCAGCAGGTCAGCTTCTGCGGCCATATCAAAGCTATAGCGCAAGCACATAGAGAAGCTGAGGATGGTTGCCAGCGGGTTGGCTAAATCCTGACCCGCGATATCCGGGGCAGAACCATGTACCGGTTCATACATGGCGCGTACCTTGCCATTTTCATCCTTACCGGACAAAGAGGCAGACGGCAACATGCCCAAAGAACCTGTCAACATGGCAGCGCAATCAGACAACAAATCACCAAATAGGTTATCTGTCAGGATCACGTCAAACTGTTTCGGATTACGCACCAATTGCATGGCGCAGTTATCGGCATACATATGTTCCAACGTCACATCGGCATAGTTTTCTGCATGATGTTTGGTCACCACTTCACGCCAGAATTTACCGGATTCCATGACATTGGCTTTTTCAACGCTGTGCACTTTATTGCCGCGTTTTTTCGCCAGATCAAAGGCAACGTCAGCGGCGCGGATGATTTCAGCATCTGTATAGACTTGTGTATCAAAGCCTTTGCGACCACCACCGGGCAATTCTTCCACACCGCGCGGTTCGCCAAAATACACACCAGATGTCAGTTCGCGCAGGATCATGATATCCAGACCACGCACAACTTCGTCTTTCAAGGTTGAAGCATCAACAAGCGCATCAAACACCATGGCAGGGCGCAAGTTTGCAAACAGGTCCATGTCTTTGCGCAAACGCAACAGACCCGCTTCCGGGCGGGCATTGCGTTCAACGTTGTCCCATTTCGGACCACCCACAGCGCCCAGCATAACCGCGTCCGCATCCAATGCGTCCTGAACGGTTTCGTCTGTCACAGCACATTTATGTTCTTCATAACACGCGCCACCGACAAGACCTTCGGTCATATTAAAATTGACAGAGCGGTTTTTCGCCAGCCAATCGATAACTTTACGTACTTGGCCCATTACTTCAGGGCCGATGCCGTCACCCGGCAA
>JABXIC010000032.1 GCA_013373265.1 Methylocystaceae bacterium
AAAGACCAAGAACAACGCCAATTCACTTGCCGTCATCATGTTGGACATCGATCGTTTTAAAATCATCAATGATCGATACGGTCATGCTGCTGGCGATGAAGTCATTAAAAATATCGGGGATTTGTTGAAAGTAACAAAACGGACATCCGACCTCGCCGCCCGTTTCGGGGGGGAAGAATTTATCATCATGCTCTGCGACACCTCTTCAGAAGACGCCCTGCATTTGGCTGAAATCCTGCGCCAGACCATTGAAACACTACCCATTTCTTACGAAGGGGATATCATTCACCTCACTGCCAGCTTCGGCATCTCGGAATTTTCAAATGCTGATAAAGGCGTGGATGATCTTATCGCCCGCGCCGTTAAGGCCTTGAACGAAGCAAAAGAAAAAGGGCGCAACCTCGTTATTATGGCAGACAAATAGAACTCCCCTATTTACGCAGGATGAGGCGCTCCAGACGTAACCTATGACGATTATCGGTCAAGCGATATACACCCAAAAACACAGCCAATGTTGTGCCTATGGTCGTGCCGCCCGCAATTAAAAACATGACAAGAGCCTGATATTTTGCTGCTTCAATCGGATCAGCACCCGCCATCAACTGCCCTGTCATCATGCCAGGAATAAACACCAGCCCTGCTGCTGACATGGAATTGACAATCCCAATCATCCCCGTATAGAGGGCTTGACGCACAACCGTTTCACAGGCGGCCCATTTGTTATGTCCAAGTGCAAGACGGGTTTCAATCGCGTCACGTTCCTGTTTTAAATTGGTCGTTAACGTCGTCAAGCCAATGCTGATACCGGTCATGGTGTTGCCCAGCACCATCCCTAATAAGGGAATGGTGTAACGTGCGTCATACCAAGGATCCGGCTTAATCTGTACAAACAGGGAAAAGGTCGTCACCAGACTGGCTGCCATCAACATACTGCCCATGCCAATACCATAGCCCCACCCACCTTCAATCTGATGCTTTTGCCGGGCCATCACTTCATATCCGGCAAAGGAAATCATCACGACAACAGCCAGCAAGGTCCAAAGCGGCATTTGCGTTAAAAACAAATAACGAAGCACATAAGCCATCAAGCCAAGCTGCACGACCATACGTACAGACGACACAACCAACGTCACCGCCATGCCTGTGCGAAACCACAAAGACACAACACCATTAAGTAACAGTAAAACACTGCCTAAGGCCAATTCTTCATATGAAATGGTTATCATTAACTGATCTCCCGCACATGGCGATCATAGATTTGCCAATGCCTGCGTGCAAATCGTTCGACCTGGCGTTCATCATGACTGACAAATAGAATACCGATCTGGTTGGCGTTTAAAAATCTGTTGAACAAGGCCTCAACCATGCTTTGGCGTCCACCATCCAATGCAGATGTAGGTTCATCCAAAAGAAAATATCGCACCTCATCCTCATAAGTGCCTTCCAAAGCACGCAACAAGGCCAGACGTTGCGCCTCTCCACTAGACAAACGTGATACATTCCAATCAATCACCTTGGGTGATAAATCCACCTCGGCAACGACGGCTTCCAACCATTCTTTATCTTTAAAATGATCTATGACCTTTTCATGCCACCAGGCTGTTTTGGCCCCGACATACGTCACACGGCGGCGCCAGTTTGTCGCTTTCATCGTTTCGCGCGATTCACCATGTATAGAGAGTGTGCCGCGATTGATCATCAAATCTGCCACACCTTTTAAAAAAAGCGACTTCCCCATGCCGGATGCTCCACTCAGCGAAATACAGTCGCCGGGCTTAATCGTCAGTCTCTCTGCGGTGATACCCTTGATCTCAAGCCGTTCTATGTAAAGCATTTTCAGCCGTGCCCCGTCGCCTCAACACCCTTTGGGAAAATATATTTTGACTATCATAACCATCTAAAGAGAAAAACACCAGTTTCCAGCGCGATTGAAGGAACAAACAAAACCTTGCATTCAGGGGTAATATCTGTATATTCCCGCCTTTCAAACTGCCTCCTTGCTAGAGCCGTCAGGCTTTGGCTATGTCTGCAAGAACTGGTCATGGTGACCTTTTCACAGACTGAGACAATCCATAGGGAGATTATATCTATGGCGTTTTACGAAGGCGTATTTATTGCGCGTCAAGACGCTTCGGCTGCCCAAGTAGAAGGGTTGCAAGACACTTTCGCTGCTCTGATTGAAGCACAGGGCGGTAAAGTTACGAAGCGTGAATACTGGGGTCTGCGGAACATTGCTTATCGCATGAAGAAAAACCGCAAAGGCCACTATGTCCTCTTTAACATCGATGCACCGAGCGAAGCGATCAACGAACTTGATCGTCAACTTCGTTTGAACGAAGACGTTCTGCGTCACTTGGTTATCCGTATGGATGAACTTGATGAAGAACCGTCTGTTATGATGCAAAAAGGTCGCGATCGTGACGAACGTCCGCGTCGTGGTAGAAAAGAGGGAGAAGCATAATGGCTGGTCGTCGTCCTTTCTTCCGTCGTCGGAAATCTTGCCCGTTCACAGGCGAAGGTGCACCGAAGATCGATTATAAAGATGTAAAGCTGCTTTCACGCTATACATCTGAACGCGGGAAAATCGTCCCAAGCCGCATCACTGCTGTTTCTGCAAAGAAACAACGTGAGTTGTCTCGTGCCATCAAACGTGCCCGCTTCTTGGGCCTGATGCCGTACGTCAGCAGTAACTAAGTTTACTTAGTTTGTAAGGTGTTTATGCGCCTTGCATAAGGAGCGTCAAAGATGCAACTCGGTGAAGACGAAAAATTGCCTTTCAATATGAAAGTCATTCTCTTTGCCTTGGGGAGCGGAGCCTTAAGCGCCATACTCGCGTTATCATTGATAACCGGATCTGGACTGGCTTTAGTTCTTGCGTATCTCGCGCCCTTCCCGCTTTTTTTAGCGGGATTGGGAAACGGAGGTAAACCTGCCGCCATCGCCGCCTTTTCAGGCATCGTGTTCGCCACTTTAATCGGTGGCCCCTATGCGGGATCACTTTATGCAGTGATGAATGCTTTTCCAACTTGGTTGGTGATACGGCTGTTCCTTACGTCCCGCACAAGAGACGGTCTGGAAGAATGGTTCCCTAGCGGAAATATTCTGCTGACCTTATCGGGTTACGGTAGCGTGTTGTTTGTTCTTACCTTGGCTTTTATTCCAAGCAACGACATCAACATTGCGCAATTGGTCAAAGACTTTTTGTCCACGATCATGAATACCTTGGCTGCAACGCTTGATGCCGCGCAGAAAGAGGAAATCACCGGGTATCTTGCCCAATTTTTCCCCGCAATGGTGTTGGTGTCCTGGATGTTGATGACCGTCATAAATGCCGTTCTGGCACAAGCTGCCCTTGTCAAATCAGACAAGGCACTGCGTCCTTCCCCAAACTATGGTGAAATGACGTTGCCAGATCTCACATCTTGGGCATTTGTGGTTTGCGCCGCCATCACCGTGTTAGCAAGTGGCGACATTGAATATGTTGCACGCAACCTGACAGTGGTTATGTCGTTACCGTTTTTGGCTTTGGGCCTGACTGTGGTTCATAAGCTTGTGCGGCTCACACGTTTCTCGGGGGCACTATTGTCCGCTTTTTATTTGCTGTTGCTCTTGTCCATATGGGTGGCACTGCCAGTCATTGGATTGGGATTAATTGAACAATGGATCGGTTTGCGTAAGAAAATTCTTGCGCTAACACCATCACAGGAGAATGACTAATGCAAGTTATCCTGCTTGAACGCGTGGAAAAACTGGGCCAGATGGGTGACCTCGTCAACGTCAAGCCTGGCTATGCACGTAACTATCTGCTACCGCAGAAAAAAGCTATGCGCGCCTCTGACGAGAACGTAAAGTTCTTTGAAGCACAAAAAGCACAATTGGAAGCCGCTAACCTCAAAGCCAAAGATGAAGCTGAAGCTGTTGCAGCTAAGCTCGAAGGCCTGAGAGTAGCGATCATCCGCCAAGCCGGCGACATGGGTCAGCTTTACGGTTCTGTATCAACACGCGATATCGCTGATGCAATTACCACAGCTGGTTTTACTGTTGCTCGCCAGCAAGTTAACCTTGACCGTGCTTTGAAGACTATTGGTCTTCATGACGTCAGCGTTAAACTTCACCCGGAAGTGTCTGTAACTGTTATTGCAAACATCGCCCGTACTGCTGAAGAAGCCGAGATCCAAGCCGAAACAGGCACCGCTCTCGTTGCAACTGAAGAAGACGAAGCACCGGTTGAAGCTGCTGCTGAGGAAGTAACTGAAGAAACTGCTGACGAAGCAGCGACTGAAGAAGCTCCGGCCGAAGAAGAAGTATCTGAATAAGATAAATCGACTTCAACAAACAAAAAAGGACGTGTCTTGTTTTGACGGGCACGTCCTTTTTTTGTCTGCAAACTCGAACACGCCTAATTTTAGCAAAATCTTATAAGTGCATTATATAAAAAATTATAAACTTCAAATACTAAAAAACTTGTTTTTATTTGTTATATCTCTACCATTACACCTAAAGAATATCATGACTTGGATATAAAGCGCCAAAAGGCACTCAAACATCAAGAGGGGGATCACGGATGATCAAAAACAGCCGTGTTCAGTTTTGTCTGAGCAGACGCCAAATCATTGGCGGTATCACCAGCATACCAATTGCTACCATTTTTACACCGACAAAAGTCTTTGCCGCCCCAAAAGACATAGAAAAATTTATCTATGCGTCTTCCATCCTGTGCGGCATTGCCATGGATAAAACTTTTGTGGAACTGGCAGAACGCATCTGGGCAATCCTGACCAAAGATGCCAACAAAAGGGACATGGCCCAATGGCGGCGTTTAATTGATCAAATATCCAAACTGCCACCTTCCAGCGATAGCAAACGCATCAAAAAACGTCTTCGGTACATGGGACCTCGGGTGTTTGAAAAGGCGCAACTCTTAGCAAAGGTCTGGTACACAGGCCGTATTAAACGCGCCAATGGCACCCCCAAAGGCACCTTCCAAGTGATTGACTATGACAATGCTTTGGTCTGGCTGGCCTGCACATTCACCAAACCACCCGTCACATGCGGCGGACATTTTGGTTACTGGCAACATCCCTACACAAGGGGCGTATAAGATGGTAAAAGAAAATTCTAACGCTGATATTCAAGCCGATGTGGTCATTATCGGAGCAGGCCTTTTTGGCGGTCTCATGGCAACCGAACTTACAAAAAATGGCCTGAGCGTCGCCATGATCGATTCGGGTCCTGTCGTTGACCGGGTTGATTCTGTGATCAGATTCAAAGACAGCCCAACCAAAAACGGCAATTCACCCTACAAAAAAGAACCTTACGCACCGATCCCCGAAGAAGGTGATCCAACAGACTATTATGTGCAAGAAGGTAAAGGGATCACCGACCCAACAAAACGTGTCGCCTTTGGGGCGCTTTATCTGCGCAATGTCGGAGGCACGTCCTGGCACTTTACCGGTCATGCGGAACGCATGTACCCGGAAGACTTCAAATTAAAAACAGCTTATGGGCGCGGGGAAGACTGGCCCATCGATTATGACACCATTGCCCCTTATTATGCCAAAGTTGAACAGGCATGGGGTGTATCGGGCAACGACACCTGTGTTGCCCCCAACCCGCATCCTTATCCCCTGCCCTATACCCCTCTGACCTATCTGGATCAACAGGTGGATCAAGCTGCACAAAAAATGAATGATTCCATCGGGCCTATGCCCCATTGCAGAAATTCTGTCCCTTATGATGGACGTCCGCAATGTTGTGGCAATGCAAGCTGTCGCTTCATCTGTCCGGTCGGGGCAAAATATGATGGTAGTGTGCATGTATTTAAAGCTGTTGATCTGGGTGCAAAGCTCTATTCCAGCCATGTGGTGCATCACATTGAAGTGGGCGATGATCAACAAATTGATCACATTCGTTTTAAAAACTACACAACCCCAGACAACCCGGTCGAAGGCACAGCACGGGCAAAAATATTTATTCTCGCGGCACATGGGATTGAAAGTCCGCGTCTGTTGTTGATGTCAAAAAATAAAAATGCCCCCAATGGTGTTGCAAATTCCAGCGACCAAGTCGGGCGCAATCTGATGAGTATGGTCGGCATGAACATGTGGGCCTATGCTCCCATGCCAGTTTACCCCTATCGCGGTCCGGTCAATGCAACAGGGGCTTTCTGGCAATTGCGCAATGGCGATTTTCGCAAGAAATTTGCCAGCATTGCCACCATCATCATCAATGGCGGCTTCGACCCGACCAACGGCCCGTTGGATGAGGCCGATCATGCCGTGGACCATGAAAAACTGTTCGGCCCTGAACTGCGTGAGCGCGTCTATACCAACACCGCCGCCCAAGTCTATTTCGACAATTCCGTAGAAGTCCTGCCCAACCCGGAAAATCGCATTACATTGGCATGGGATAAACTGGATGCAACAGGTTTGCCGCGTCCAAAAATTGACTATAAAATTGATAAATACACCGTTGAAGGGGTCTATATCTCCTGGAAACGCGGTTGGGACGTTTTGGCAAAAATGGGCGCGCGCCTGGATAAGCCCAACGGCAAGCCCTTGCCCAAACCAACCCGGCGTTACTTCAATAAACTGGTCAAAGAAAATGGCATCGAAAGCGGGGCCGCCATGATTGCCGGTACCACCCGCATGGGCAATGATCCCAAAACATCCGTGGTGACGCCTTATTGTCGCAGCCATGATCATGACAATCTGTTCATTGTCGGCACCGGAACATATGTCACCAGCGGATCGGTTTCCCCTTCCTTGACAGCGGCTGCGATCAGTCTGCGTGCTGCTGAACATATTGTGCAAACCTTCCAAAAGAGTGAGGGATAAGACCAATGACAAACGATCATAACAATCAATTTTCCCTCCCGCGTCGCCGTTTCTTGCAAGGTATGGGCGGCGCCGGTGCAACTGCACTTGGTCTGGGGGCGTGCGGTTTTCCCTCCACTTTTGGCTATAGCGGTCAAGATTTGGTTCAACCGCCTGTGGAAAAATCCAAAGATGGCCTGTTACAAACAAAAGTCGTTGCACAAATGGGATCATTCAATCTGGGTGGTCAAGATGTGTATTTGCGTTGCTATAACGGTAGACCCGTGGGCAACACACTGGACTTTCATGCCGGCGATACCGTGAAGTTACAACTCACCAACAAATTACCATTCGAACCCTTCGCTGGTATTTGCAAGGCCTTACCAGATGAAGCCAACACCCCGCATGGCTTTAATGTCACCAACATGCATGTCCATGGTTTGCATGTCTCCCCCAAAGCACCCTCAGATGATATCTTGCTGGCGGTCCTGCCTGCGGGTGGCTCTTATAACTACGAATACCACATTCCCAAAGACCACCCGCCGGGCACATACTTTTATCATGCCCATGTTCACGGTTCGACAGCCATGCAGGTTTCCAGCGGCATGTCCGGTTGCCTGATTGTTCGGGGTGCCGTTGATGAAATCCCCGAAATCAAAGCTGCAAAAGAACAGGTTCTGATGATTCAGACCCAACGCTTTGACAAACAAGGCCAATGTGAAAGTTTTAGCCTGCTCAACAACGGGGACAAAACCTATATTAACGGACAGTATAATCCTGTCATCCGCATCAAAAAGGGCGAAGTCCAAAGATGGCGCATTGTCAACGCCAGTCATATGGTGCCCTTCGATTTACAAATTCAAACCTATCGCTACACAACGACCCTGCCTTTTACAGTCCTGTGTTATGATGGCAATCCCTTGCCCAATACCAAAGAAGTCGAAAAAATTCGCATGGTTGCAGGCAACCGCGTTGATGTGTTGGTCAAAGGGTTTGATCCCGGCACCTATTTCCTGACAGGGGGTGACAGCGCAGGCACTATCGCAACCGTCATCATTGAAGATGACGACAGTGATGGCGATATGCCACTTTATGCAGGCCCACTCCCAACGGTACCCGAACTCACCCCCATTCCAGAATCGGAAGTCACCTATGGGCGACGCCTCGAATTTGGTTTTGTCTATGGTGAAAATGCCAAATTCACGGTCAACAACAAGCCCTTTTCTTGTGATGACCCATGGGAAATCCCCCTCAATTCTGTAGAAGAATGGGATGTCTATAACCATACGGCCTATCCCCATCCTTTCCATATTCACGTCAACCCGTTTCAGGTCATTTCCGGTGGCGGGGTAGACCCAGGGACATGGATGGATACGCTGGAATTCCCACCTTTTGAACGGATCAAATTCCGCACCCGTTTCAGCACCTTTACAGGCGAATTCGTCTTCCATTGCCATAATCTCATGCATGAAGATATGGGCATGATGCAGGCTGTAAAAGTCGTGGATGCCTAAGCTATGTGATAATCGTCATCTGAAGTCACAAGACATCAGACAAAATTGTTTTCATCGACCACAATCATGGTATAAATCCCACCATGACACATTCAGATGACGATATCCCCTTTGACGGCGCAGACGAACCGCCCCTTGCCAACCCTGACGATTACGGAACGGGGCCGCAAGACTATGACGATGCACCCGATGATCATCTGGATGTTCCCATTGCTGACGCCCCCGTAGAACAAGAAGCGCAAGCAGACGCAGCCCCAAGCCCGACAAAAACCGAATGGCTGCCTGCCAAAAAACCGCAAGGCACGAATTTGGAAGGCTTCCGCACGCCACCTTGTAACTTTGAAGCAGAAAAAGCCCTGATCGGGGCCTTGATGGCCAACAACCGGGCTTATGACAAAGTCTCAGAATTCTTGCGTCCCGAACATTTTGCCGACCCGATTAACAGTAAAGTCTTTGCCGCCTGTATCGCGTTGATGGAACGCGGTCAAATCGCTGACCCCATTACTCTGTCAAACTTTTTTGAACGCGATGCCCAACTTTCAGAAATTGGTGGTAACCAGTATCTGGTTGAACTGGCTGCTTCTGCCGTCACCATCATCAACGCGGCAGAATACGGACGGATCATTTACGACCTCTATATCAAGCGCGAATTAATCCATTTGGGCACGGAAATGGTTAATAACGCCCATAGTGGTGAAATTGACGCTGCTGCCCTCGATCAAATTCAACATGCGGAACAATCGCTTTTTAACCTCGCCTCCATGGGGGAAGTTGAAGGCGGCTTTATTACTTTCCGCGATTCCTTGCTAACCGCCATCCAACATGCCCAAGTCGCCCATCAACGCGGCGGTGGTCTTGCCGGCGTGACAACAGGGTTACGCGACCTTGATAAAGCTTTGGGCGGCCTACACCGTTCTGACCTTTTGATTCTTGCGGGTCGTCCTTCTATGGGGAAAACCGCGCTTGTGACCTGTATCGCCTATAACGCGGCATATGCGCATAAACGGTCCCAAGGTAAAGAAGGCGGCGTGGTTGGCTTTTTCTCTCTTGAGATGTCAGCCGAACAGTTGGCCGGACGTATCCTGTCACAAGCCTGTGCGGTCAATTCATCGGCCATGCGCAAAGGCGAAATGTCCAACGAAGAATTTGAACGCACCATTGCGGCTTCGCAAGAATTGATGGACACACCCCTGCATATTGACGATACACCGGGCCTGTCAGTCAGTGCGCTACGTACACGCGCACGCCGTCTGAAACGTCAACATGGCCTTGATCTGATTATCGTCGATTACCTGCAACTGGTTTCCGGTAGTCCAGAAACAAAAAACAACCGCGTGAACGAAATTTCAGAAATCACCCGGGGCCTGAAAATGCTGGCCAAGGAACTGGACGTCCCCGTCATTGCCCTGTCCCAGCTTTCGCGTGCTGTTGAACAACGTGAAGACAAGCGTCCACAACTGTCTGACTTGCGTGAATCAGGTTCGATTGAGCAAGACGCCGACGTGGTGATGTTTATCTATCGTGAATTTTATTATCTTGACCGGGCAGAACCCAGTAAACGCGAAAGCGAAGGCGATGATAAATTTGCCGAGCGTTATCAACATTGGGAACAGCGCTGCGAAGAAATGGTCAATCGATCAGAAGTCATCATCAGTAAACAGCGTCACGGACCGTTGGCAAATATCCCGCTCTTCTTTAAAGGCGAATTCACCCAATTTGGTGATTTGGATGAAGAACACATCCCCGACTATTAGAGCGTGAAATCAAATACGTACTGGACGCAGACGACGGCGAACGGTAGTATCTGCAAAATTTTAATCAGTTTATGTGCGCACAAAAAATAGCACATACAGGGGCGAATGGTTAGGCATGAATATCCTTCAACATATCGGACATTATGTCCTTAAATTTTTCAGAACAGTGGGGCGCTTGGTACTTTTCACCCTGACCGCCGTCTCTCATTGTGTACGCCCGCCATTTTATCCGCGCGCCATCTTAAGACAAATGCTTGAAATTGGATATTTTTCCTTGCCCGTTGTCGGCCTGACCACCATTTTTGCCGGGATGGTTCTGGCTTTACAAAGCTATACAGGCTTTTCACGTTTTTCTGCCGAAGGGGCAATTGCCAATGTGGTGATTATCTCCATCACCCGTGAGCTGGGTCCCGTCTTGGCGGGTTTGATGGTCACAGGGCGCATCGGTGCCTCAATGGCGGCGGAACTGGGCACCATGCGGGTGACAGAACAGGTTGATGCCTTGACCACCCTATCGACCAACCCGTTTAAATATCTTGTCGCGCCGCGCTTAATCGCAGGTGTGTTGATGTTGCCCCTATTGGTTTTTATTGGCGATATCATCGGCGTTCTGGGTGGCTATCTGGTTGCCGTCTACCAATTAAATTTCAACCCGTCCAACTACATCCAAAGTTCTTGGGAAGCCATGGAAACCATGGATGTCCTTTCCGGCCTCGTCAAAGCCACCGTATTTGGGTTTATCATTTCATTGATGGGATGTTATCACGGCTATTCCTCCAAAGGCGGGGCGCAAGGTGTGGGTAAAGCCACCACTGATTCTGTGGTTTCGGCCTCTATCCTTATTCTCTGCTTCAACTTCATCTTAACCGTATTGTTCTTTGAAAAATGACAGAAACACCGAAAATTCGCATTCGCGATCTGCATAAAACCTTTGGCCCCAAAGTGGTGCTGGATGGTCTCGACCTTGATGTCATGCCCGGTGAATCTGTTGTCATTATCGGGGGCTCCGGCACAGGCAAGTCGGTTACGCTTAAATGCACCCTTGGCTTGATGGAACCGGATAGCGGCACCATTGAAGTTGATGGCGAAAGCGTCGTTGGCCTCAATGCGCGTGAACGTGAACGGGTTAATCACAAATTTTCCATGCTCTTTCAAAGTGCCGCCTTATTTGACAGCTTGCCCGTCTGGGAAAATGTCGCCTTCGGCCCCATCGCGGATAAAACCGTGACACGCAAACAAGGCAAAGATTTAGCGATTGAAAAACTCGCCCAAGTGGGAATGCCTGCCGAAGTCGCCGACCTGTTCCCGTCTGAACTGTCCGGCGGCATGCAAAAACGTGTCGGTCTGGCGCGTGCCATTGCGGGCGACCCGGAAATTATCTTTTTTGATGAACCGACGACAGGGCTTGACCCCATTATGGCAGACGTCATCAACGACTTGATCGTTAAAGTCACCCGCGAACTGGGTTCCACTGGCCTGTCCATCACCCATGATATGGCGAGTGCGCGCAAAATTGCAGATCGCATTGCCATGCTCTATCAAGGTAAAATCATCTGGCAAGGCCCCGCCGATAGCATCGATGATTGCGACAACGAATATGTCCAACAATTCATCAATGGCCGTGCCGATGGTCCGATTGAGATGGCTGTCAGGAAATAAAAACCAAAAGGCATTGATCTTATGAATTTTCTTCGCATTTCCAGCTTGGTATGCCTTCTCACCCTCACCGCCTGCATGGCGTCCAACCCAATGGGGTTTTCGGATGAGGAATGGGCAGCACTTAGCCCAGAGCAGAAATATGAAGCCCGGCTTAAGCAAAATGAGATTGATGAGCAAAAGCGCGAAGAACGTGCCAGAGAAAAAGCGCTAGAAGAAGACAAAGAACGCGAGCATCAAGAAAGGATGGCCTTGCGCTATCAGAATGCCCAATATGGAGACATCGTTCAATGTATCATGAAGCGCGGTGTCGTTGACTATTCCAGTGGCTGGAATGATGCAGAACCACTTGGCTTTACGCTCATGCGCGGGGAAAGTCAGGAATTAAAGTCATGGTCACGCGACGGGAAAAGTTCCGTCCCGCTTTTTGCCAGTTTTAGCGAGGATGGCATGAGCGTTAACCTGTGTCGCTATAAGCCGAGCGCATCCTCTCGACAACGAAAATATTGTGCCACCCTGACCGCTACGACACGACAGCTGCACAAAGGCACCACGCAATCATTTAATATCGAAAAATATATGCACGGGCATCTTTACTGCGCCTTGAAACCAGATGGCAATCGCACAAGAACAGGCAACATTCAAAACCTGACCATCAAAAATATCTTTAAAGGCGATATTGACTGAGATAGAAATATCGTCATCTCGGCAAAGGCCGGGATCTTTTCCTTCTCGCTTCAACCAAATTCCGGCATGCGCCGGAATGACAGGACATAAAAATGGCTAAACCCAAATCCATATTCGTCTGTCAATCCTGCGGGGCCACTTATAACAAGTGGCAGGGACAATGTACGTCTTGTAATGAGTGGAACACTCTATCAGAAGAAACCGCGCCTGAAGCCATCCCGAAAGGCATGGGGATTGCCAAAGGTCGTCGTATTGAATTCGTCTCTCTTGACGGGGAAGAAAAAACACCGCCACGGCGCACCACCAATATCGGGGAATTCGACCGGGTCTGTGGTGGTGGACTGGTACCGGGGTCGGTTATTCTGGTTGGCGGTGATCCGGGGATTGGAAAATCGACGATCTTGCTGCAAGTCATGGCGGAACTCTCAAAAGCCTATGACTGTGCCTATATCTCCGGTGAGGAAGCCATCGATCAAGTACGCCTGCGTGCGCGCCGTTTAGGGCATGAAAAGTCCAAGGTCAAGCTGGCGACAGCCACCAATGTGCGCAACATCCTAACCACATTAGGCGAAGAAAAGCCGGATGTGGTGGTCATCGATTCCATCCAGACTCTTTATATTGATACACTCGACAGTGCGCCGGGTACAGTGTCACAAGTCCGTTCGTCCTCAAATGAGCTTATTCGTGATGCGAAAAAACACGGCTATGTGCTGTTTCTGGTTGGTCACGTCACCAAAGAAGGCACCATTGCCGGACCGCGCGTCTTGGAACATATGGTCGATACAGTCCTTTATTTTGAAGGCGACCGGGGTCATCAGTTTCGTATTCTGCGCGGGGTAAAAAACCGCTTTGGTGCCACCGATGAAATCGGCGTCTTTGAAATGACAGAGCTTGGCTTGCAGGAAGTCCCCAATCCATCGGCGCTGTTTTTATCTGATCGCAAAGGCGATGTCTCAGGATCATGCGTTTTTGCCGGAATCGAAGGCTCCCGCCCCATGCTGGTAGAGGTCCAAGCCCTGTTATCCCCTTCCGCCCTTGCCACACCGCGTCGCGCCGTGGTGGGTTGGGACAGTTCACGCCTTGCCATGATCATGGCGGTGTTTGATACCCGTTGTGGCCTTGGTATGGGGGGCAATGATGTCTATCTTAACATCGCCGGCGGGCTAAAAATCAATGAACCGGCGGCGGACTTGGCCGTTGCCGCCGCGCTTGCATCTTCTTTAAGCGGTGTCGCTGTGCCGCAGGAAACGGTTATTTTTGGCGAAATCGGTCTGTCTGGTGAAGTGCGTGCTGTTGGACAAACGGAATTGCGTTTGAAAGAGGCCGCTAAATTAGGCTTTACCCGCGCGATCATTCCAGAACGCCAAAAGCACAGTAAAAAAGACAAAGACAAAGCATTGAAAGATACAGGTTTAGAGATTTGGGAAATCGGTCATGTACAAGAACTGTTGTCTTTCTTCCCAATGAAGGATAAATAGTCACCTTGGATTTAAAGAGCGGACATTAAAGCCATATGGAAAATTTGCCGATCAGCATTACAGATATCGCCGTTGGGGTTATCTTGCTTCTCTCCGGCCTGCTTGCCCTATCACGCGGGTTTGTGCATGAGGTCTTGTCTATCGGATCATGGGTAGGTGCCGCTTTTGCTGCCCTCTACGGCTTTCCCTATGTACGCCCCTATGCGCGTGACCTGATCGGTTCGGAATTTATAGCCGATATTGTTGCCGGGGCTGGGGCTTTTATTGTGGCCTTGATTATCCTGACCATTGTGACCAAGTTAATTGCAGAACAAGTCCAAGGCAGCGCTTTAAACCCGTTGGATCGCAGCCTCGGTTTTGTCTTTGGCTTACTGCGCGGTGTTATTGTTGTGTGTTTACTCTATACCGCTGTGGAATGGATGATCCCTGCAAGCAAACAACCTGCATGGTTACGCGAAGCCAAGTCCATGCCGTTGATTGAACAAGGCTCAGCCTTTTTAAAAGCCTTAATCCCGAGTGACGCCGGTGAAAAAATTGCGGAAAAAGCAGAAGGTCTTCGCGAAAAAAGCAATGATGCCTTGGAACTGCAAAAAACCTACGAAAAAATACTGACCCCGAATGCGAAATCAGATACAAGCACGCCAACGGACCCACAAGGATACGACAAACAGGAACGCAAAGACCTGGACCGTCTCATCCGCAACGCCCAGTAATGAGCCACGAGAAACATGACTGATCTAGACCATATGACGACCAATCCCTTCGACGACGATAAACTGCACGAAGAGTGCGGTGTCTTTGGCATCTACGGACATAAAGAGGCCGCCGCCCACGTAGCGCTCGGCCTTCACGCCCTGCAGCATCGCGGTCAGGAAGCTTGCGGTATTTTCTCTTACGACGGGCAGCAATTTCATTCTCATAAAGGCATGGGGCTTGTCGGGGACAACTTCTCTGACCAAGCGGTTATGGCCCAGTTAAAAGGCAATGCCTCCATCGGTCATGTGCGCTATGCCACAACGGGTGGCACGGTGCTGCGTAACGTCCAGCCCTTATTTGCCGAATTTGAATTTGGCGGTTTCTGTATCGCCCACAACGGCAACCTGACCAACACGCAAGCGGTCAGGCGCACACTGGTGCGCCGTGGCTGTATCTTCCAATCCGATATGGATACCGAAGTTATTGTGCATTTGGTCGCCGTCAGCCTCTATGCCAATGTGGAAGATCGCCTGATTGATGCGTTACGCCAAATCGAAGGCGCTTATTCACTGGTTGCCATGACAAAAGACGCCATGATCGGCGTACGTGACCCATTCGGTGTGCGCCCCCTTGCTTTGGGTAAGCTGGACGAAACTTACATTCTGTCTTCTGAATCCTGTGCTTTTGATATCATCGGGGCTGAATTTGTACGCGATGTTGACCCCGGTGAAGTCATTATTATTGATAAAAACGGCGTGCGCTCCATCAAACCATTTGGCAACACAGCCGGACGTTTCTGCGTTTTTGAATATATCTATTTTGCCCGCCCGGATTCACAAATTGAAGACCGTAGCGTGTATGGCGTGCGCAAAGCCATTGGCGCAGAACTGGCCCGAGAAAGCGGTGTTGATGCCGATATGGTTGTGCCAGTACCGGATTCCGGTGTGCCTTCTGCCATCGGTTATGCCGCAGAAGCCAAAATCGCCTTTGAACTGGGTATTATCCGCAACCACTATGTCGGGCGAACCTTTATTGAACCGACACAAGAAATTCGCCATCTGGGCGTACGCATGAAACACAATGCCAACCTCAATGAAGTTAAAGGCAAACGTATTATTCTCGTCGATGATTCCATCGTGCGCGGCACAACCTCTAAAAAGATTGTCGAAATGATGCGCCAGGCGGGCGCTGCAGAAGTCCATATGCGCATTTCCAGCCCGCCAACCGCATGGCCATGTTTCTATGGGATTGACACGCCCAAACGCGAAAAACTGCTGGCAGGTCAATATACAATCGATGAAATGGCAGAAATCATTGGTGCAGACAGCCTTGGTTTTATCTCCATCGACGGGATGTATCGCGCCGTTGGGGAAGCCAAACGCAATAATGACGCCCCACAATTCTGCGATGCCTGCTTTACCGGTGAATATCCCACCCGTTTGCAAGATCGCGATGATGATTTGTCAGATGAACGTCAACCCACCCTGCCCTTACTGGCTGAACAAGGGAAATAAAATCAATGTCTAGAGCACTTGAAGGTAAGATTGCCCTGATCACGGGCGCATCGCGTGGGATTGGTCGCGCCGTAGCTCTACGCTATGCCCAAGAAGGCGCACATGTCATTCTGGTCGCCAGAACGGTTGGCGCCCTTGAAGAAATTGATGATGAAATCAAAGCCATCGGCGGTGCCGCCACCTTGGTCCCAATGGATTTGCGCGAATTTGATAAGATCGACCAAATGGGCCAAGCGCTTTATGACCGTTTTGGCAAAATCGATATTTTAGTAGGCAATGCCGGTGTGCTGGGGGATATGACCCCCATGGCCCATTTAAAAGTCAAAATGTGGAATGAAGTGATGGATGTGAACGTCACCGCAAACTGGCGCTTAATCCGTTCCATAGAACCACTTTTAAGGCAGTCAGACGCCGGGCGGGCGATTTTCCTATCCAGTGGCACTACAAAAGGCCCACGTGCCTTTTGGGCAGCTTATGCCGTATCTAAGGCCGCGTTGGAAAATATGGTCCAAACATGGGCGATGGAATTGGGTAAAACCAACATCAAAGCCAATCTGATTGACCCCGGTGCAACGCGCACCCGCATGCGCGCTCAAGCCTATCCCGGTGAAAACCCGGACACGCTCAAAGAACCGGAAGTCCTGACAGACCTGTTCGTTGAACTAGCGCTGCCCACTTGTGACAAACAAGGTGAAGTCGTCAGATATAGCTAATTGACTATATCTGACCTTAAATCCATACGTCATTTTGAGCCGTAAGATCACTTTGCGCATCCCCGGTGTTGACAACACCTTTCGGTTCAATAACCAATAATTTTGCTTCATTTTCTGCAAAAGGCTTATGTTCAAGTCCTTTGGGAACAACGTACATTTCTCCAGTGCACAAAGTCACAGCCCCATCACGAAAATCAATGCGTACTTCACCTTCTAAAACTATAAATGTTTCATCTGTATCAGGGTGATCATGCCAGACAAAGTCGCCTTGTACTTTAACAACTTTAAACTGGTAATCATTCATCTCAGAAATGACTCTAGGGGACCATTGGTCTTTAATTAAATCAGCCTTATTTATTAAATTAATTGCTTGATAATTTGATTTGGATTGCATGTTCACTTCCCAGCTCGGTTCGTTTCAACGCAAAAAAACACAAATGCTTAATTTGCGCAAGACCCGTCATCAACGGTATCAAGCAGGCTGGCAAAGTCTGCACTGACGGCAAGACCCCATTCATCCACGCATTTGGCAAGATAGCCCTGACCATCTTTTTTAGTCATACGCACGGTTTTTCTATCGCGACCCTCAATATCCACGCTAAGGATATCCAGACCATCACGATTGGTGACACGCACCCATTGAGTCCAGTTTTTATTTGCATCAAAGCGCTCTTGGAACAGAGCCAACTCTTCTTCGGTAAACATGAGTTTCGCCATTTGACAGTCTCCTGTAGAACAGTCGAGCCTAGGGTTCACTCCCATACAAGGTCACAGTTTTATCAAAGGGATTTCGAACGTTCCATACTGCATCGCAATAACATATGCCGCATTGCACAATTTTACAAGTACGGAAAAGTATTAGTTTGTAAATTATATTAAAGAATAATGAGTCTTTTATGATGATTTATTCTTCTACAGGATCATCCGTATTCAAACGTTCACGTTCATTCTCATAGGAATGCAGCACCCAGCTCAGGTGAGATTGCATGGCTTCTTTAGCGCCTTGACCGTCATGTGATTTAATCGCTTCAAACACATCTTTGTGCTGGGACAATGCCATACCATCATCACTGGGTTCTTGAAAAAGATCGTAGTGATGGAATTCCAGGCTCGAAGCGATAATATCGCGGATCACATCCATAATATGCATATAAACGGCACTACCTGAGGCTTTACCAACCAAGTAATGGAAATTGAATTCCTGTGACGCCTTATCCTTTGCCCCAGATTTCCCTTTTTGTTGCTCTAGCTTTTCTAAAGCAATACCCAATTCTTTGATTTGATCCTCACTGGCGCGCTCAGCGGCACGACGTGCTGCCCAAACTTCAAGCAATGCACGGATTTCAGCCAAATCATGAAGGTTTTGTTCCTGTACCTTTGCCAGCTCCCCCAACGGTGAAGTCATGTCACCCGCAGCCGCCAAAATACGTGTTCCACCGCCTTGCACGGCTTCCAGAAACCCTTGTGCTTTCAAACTTTGCAAGGCCGCACGTACAGAAACGCGACTGACACCCATTTTTTCTGCAAGTTGACGTTCACCCGGCAAACGTTCACCCGGAGAAAGATTACCATCAGCAATCATTGCCATAATACGCGCAGCAACCCGATCTGATAAAAGTTCGGTTTTCACTTTCGCGTTGTCAGAGGTTGCTTTATCCTCCATGGCAGATACTCCCTAAATCGAATCCCTTTTTGCTATGATATAACGACTTTTGTGTGCAATTGCAAAAGATCACTGGCGATTTTTTGCATTATTTGGTGTTCTTGATGTATAGTCTGCAAAATGAAAAACGAAAATAAAATCAGCTACGATCCGCTCTTATGCGAATCTGACCCCACTCCTTACGAGATTATTAATCGCGAGGGTACAACCCCATTGCTTTTGGTCTGTGATCACGCCAGCAATCGCATCCCTAAACGATTGAACAATATGGGGTTAACCCAGAAAGAACTGAATTATCATATCGCTTGGGACATTGGTGCAGCCGGTGTCACCCGCCACCTGTCAGATAAATTTAATGCCCCTGCTGTGTTATGCAATTATTCTCGACTTGTAATTGACTGCAACAGACAACCGGGTGATCCCACCTCAATCCCGGAAATCAGCGATGGCATTGCCGTGCCGAGAAATCATAACCTCAGCGAATCCGATCAGGTCCAACGCACAGAAGCCGTTTTCTGGCCCTATCATCATGCCATTACGGAAGTGGGCGCGCATTTATGGCGCAAAGGTAGCGCCCCTGCCCTTTTTTCCATTCACAGTTTTACACCAGAGCTGATGTCACGCCAAGAAGATCGCCCTTGGCATATTTCAATCCTGTGGAAACGCGACCCCCGTTTGGCGGCCCCCCTGATAGAGATACTCAGTCGTGAAACAGGTTTAAAAGTCGGCAATAATGTG
>JABXIC010000056.1 GCA_013373265.1 Methylocystaceae bacterium
AAACCAGTCCGCTTATCATTAATGGTTCTTTAAAGGGTATTCCTTTAATTTAACAAGCTGCAAGTCAGCGGTAGCTATCACATCCATTCGACTTGCGCCGCCCTCTGATACAACTGCCGCACGACAACCTAATATCAGATCGTTTTTCAGTGATCTTTTAAAGTCGCGACCTGAGTGACCGCACAACGAACTCACTTTTGAATAGACCGTAATATCATGATATCGATGCTTGGCGACTGGCGACGCAACTCTGCCGCCATCCTTATAACGCAGAAGATACCGTTCGGCCCTGTGCTTGAAACCGGATATGTTCGTTCTCTTGTTAGTTTAAAAATTTTTTAAACCAACGTTGACTTCGGCTTAGATTTCGGTCATCGTTAGCGCTATCACGTTCCCTGCGTGATCTGATTGTTAATCAGCTGCTAAATGGTACTCAAACATCTGAGTGTGGCACAAACAGGGACTTTGCAAAAGCGAAGTCATTTTTTGTCAGCCCGAAGTTTGAGACCAGTCTAGATGCAAATACTTCTGTCCTTATCAATATCGGTAACACTGATTGAGCTCCTCGCTCCATCCGTCTATATCGTGTATTTGAAATTCAGGCAGGGAAATACCGTCTACTACTTGAATCCTCTTCGGGCCATTGCACAAGGAGTTACCGCAATGGTATCCAAGAGTAAACAGGCTTCCCGCCTGCACAACTTCGACGACCTCGAAGTCAATGAAACACCTGAGGCCATACGCCCCAGTGTAGGAGTTCCGTTTTACCAAGAGCAGATCGTGCTCACAGGTGAAGCTAAACAATTCAGAATAGTTGTTGAACGCGATATCGACGCTCATGGTCGGTATTACGGATCTACTTACTATCTCGTCACACCTGAGATAGCTGAACAGCTTCCTGATCTTGTCAAATTGTTCAAGCTCCACCACGCCGTAGGCGATCTTTCTGGCGACTGTTTGATACCTGAATCGCTCTCTACCGGCAATCGCAAGAGCATGTGGTCGATCAGCTTGAGTAAGATTCTCAACGAGAATCAATCCAAAAACTTCTACATACACCGTAATGCTGAAAAGCAGATGTACTATGCGGTGGAAGAAGATTTCGGCATTGAGTTCATGAAGCCCTCTATGAGCTTTAGCGAGCTGTTAAATGCTGCCTTCAAAGATAGGGTTATTAGCACGTTCAACCATCCGGTCGTGGAGAGACTGACAAACCAGTAGCAACGGTTACTGCATCAATAGCGGCAGGTCGAAAGAGCTTGCCGCAACTCTTAACTCTATTTTTGAAAGGACATCACTATGTCTATTGAAGATCGAATTGAAGAACTGGCTCAGCAAATTCACGAAGTCTTGTATGTGTGGATAGAGCCGGTTGCTGATGGTCAATTTCACCGTTACGCAGCACCGGGTAAGGCTTTCAGTAACACTGCTATTTGGGTGAAGGTCTCACCCGACGCGAGATACGCAAAGTTCGGAAACTTTATCACCGGCGAGTCACATACTTGGAGTGCCAGCGGAGTTAGCCGACGCTCAAGTATCGAAGCCGTCAGAACCTATCCAACTACCCTGAATAAAGAGGAACTAGAAGCACAACACCTGCGCGCTGCTCGTTCAGCTCAAGCGTTCCTAAAAACACAGGATATAGCTCCGGCTAATAATCTTTACGCCCTGCAAAAAGGCATCACACCATTTGATGCGCTGGGCGATAGGCTGCATCTCTATATCCCGCTTCGTGATACGCACGATCGTATCTTGAACTACCAAACGATTTATGCGGATCTGAACAAACGCTTCCAAAAAGGCGCCCGTATCAAGGGGCTGTTTGCTCGTATCGGTGAATACACTAATGCGAGTCGCATCTATATCTGCGAAGGGTACGCGACTGGAGCAACTATCCATGATCTGACTGGGGCTCCTGTAGCCTGTGCAATGACGGCTAATAATTTGATGCCAGTGACTCAAGAATTACTCGCAGCCCTCCCCTATGCCGAGCTGGTTATTGCTGCCGATAATGATCATCGGACTAAAGGAAATCCTGGCCTAACAAAAGCAGTCCAGATTGCAGAGAGATTCGGTCTCAAGTACGTCGCTCCAGAGGCTCCCTGCAAAGCGTCTTGGTGTAGTTGCACCGACTTCAATGATATTGAGCGTTGTACCACCCTCAAGCTGGAAAAGCTGGAGGCTGAAGATGAGTGATATCAAGGCACAACTTGAAAACGGAATATCGACCATTTCGAGCCCTGTACCTTTAACCAAAAATCAGCGGCCTGTCGGAAAATTGACCGCCGACATGCTGCCTCCGGTGCTAGATGCGTTTAGTGATGATGTAGCTGAACGCGTTCAATGCCCAAAGGACTATGTGGCCGTTGCTGCAATCACAGTCTTGGGCACAGTTTTAGCGGGCAAGACTGGTATTAAGCCTAAAGGTAATGATGACTGGGTAGTAAGACCAAACATGTGGGGCGTCATAATCGGACCACCTTCTGTTCGTAAATCACCCAGCATGAGTGCAGCCCTAGCTCCGTTGACTGACATTGAAAAGAAGGAACGACTACTCCAGAGAGAGCGGAGCCAATTCAAGGAGTTCGAAAAGCAGCTCGGTGGTGATAGGGCTGCTGAAATCCAGGCTGCTGCACAGGAACTTTTCAACGGAGGCAAAAGAGAAGAAGCGTTTAAACTGCTTGCAGACCACGAAGCTACCGAGGAAATACCACCTGCAACTCGATTTACCGTGAATGATGCAACCATTGAAAAGCTGGGTGAACTCCTCAACGAACATCCCGACGGTCTATTGCTCTTTCGTGATGAGCTGACTGGATTTCTGAAGGTACTTGAACGTGATGATAAAGCCCAAGACAGATCATTTTTTCTTGAAGCCTTCGATAGCAAATCCAGCTATACATACGATCGTATCGGTAGAGGCACAATCACCATCGAGCGGCCTATCATCAGCATCTTGGGATCTATCCAACCTAGTAAGTTAACCCCCACTGTGAGCAACGCCATTAGCGGTCGGGGAGACGATGGTTTGATACAGCGCTTTCAACTGGCCGTATGGCCAGATAAAGGTGATCCATCTAAGTGGCTCGATATAAGACCAAATAAAGAGGTACAAGAGCGCTATCGTTCGCTTGTGGACCAGCTTCATCAATTTAAGGCGGGCTTAGTTGATGAAAAAGTCTATTGCTTTAATACTGAGGCCCAGCAAGCATTCGCACGCTATTGGGATCACTTACACCAGCAGGCCCATGATGATGAGTTGCACCCAGCCGTTCAGAGTCACTTGCTCAAGCAGCCAAAGTTGATTGCAGGATTGGCGCTGATCTTCCATCTCTGCGTAAGCAAGGATGCAGATGAGAGAATTTCTCTGACAGCTACTGAGATGGCCATAAAATGGAGCTCTTATCTATACAGCCATGTTCAGAAGATCTATCAATTAGTTCAGGATACAGCAATCGATAAAGCCGAACGGCTCTTGAAAAACAAGTCTAAGCTCGACTTCCCATTTTCGCTCCGTGATGTCCGACAGAAGCACTGGGTGGGCCTGAAGGATACCAAGGAGATCAACGAGGCTATTGAGGTTCTGCTGGATCACAACTACCTCTTCGAACTGAATCTTGAATCTACTGGCTCAGTTGGAAGACCAACCATCAAGTACCGCTGGAACAATGCCGAGCCAAAGTCATCCACGCAAAATTCCGCAGAATTACAAGGCTCAAAATCATCGATATCCAATTCGGAAAATCTGTCGGAAATTGAAGGATCGAAATGCTCAAAAAGTGAATCTGAAGTAAAAGCGGCTGATAAAACTGACGCATCAAGTTCAGTGAAACTCACCGTTCCTGGTACAGGACCTGAAAGCTAATTTCGAGTAAATCGAGCTCTGAAAACTCACTCTTAGCCAGCCATCGAGCTGGCTTTTTTTCGTCTACTCAAAGGAGGCCCTATGCCGATTATCAACCTCACACAAACATTCATCACCAAACACCTCACCTGCCCTCCAGACAAATCCCGCATCGAATACTGCGATCAATCAGTAGCTGGTTTCTATGTCGAGGTGCGCCGCACTTCTCCCGGCAAGGGTAGCTACTACCTACGCTA
>JABXIC010000141.1 GCA_013373265.1 Methylocystaceae bacterium
CGCCTTGCGCCCCGCTTCAAACGCTTGATCGTTCAGTTCAGCCAGTTCTGGTTTCTTCTGACGAAAACGTTCAACAATGATATTTTTCAAGACCTGAGCCTCAAATGGCAGATGTTCTGAAATCGCGCCCATCATGATCGTATTGACCAAACGTATTTCACCGAGTTGACGGGCGATTTCTCCTGCATCAAAATCATAGACTTGTGTACCGACTTTACGCATTTCCCCGATGGGGTCATCAGGATAGTCAAACAGCCCTACATTCACAACAGGGGGCTTAATGCGCATGGTATTGACCATTGCAACACCATCAGCTTTTAAATGATCACACCAGCGCATGGCTTCAGCAGGTTCAAAACCGACAATAATATCGGCTTGACCTTTCGGGATTGCCGGGGACAAAACTTTCTCGCCAAAACGCACATGAGATGTCACCACACCGCCGCGTTGGGCCATGCCTGCAACTTCTGTCTTTTTAACGTCCATGCCCAGTTCAATGGCCGCCATGGCCAGAACTTCCGATGCGGTCATCACACCTTGACCACCGATACCGACCACCAAAATGTTGGTTAATGCTTGATTGCTCATTCTCCGGCCTCCTGCAAGAAATTGAGAGGTTTGATCACATTGGGGCCACAGGTACTGACGCACAGATTACACCCGGTACACGCCGCTGACTCAATTTCGACATAGGCCTTTTCAATTTCTTTGCCCGATTTACGCACTTCTGTTTCACGATGCGTCACGATAATCGCCGGACAGCCCGTAGACAAACAGTTACCACAGCCCGTACAGCCCTCTATGACCTGCAAAGGGTCGTGACGATGGAAACGGTTGGTTAAAACACAGGGTTGATTGGTGATAATCACCGAAGGCTCGTTCTGTTTAATCTCTTCCTTGATGATCTTAAACATGGTCGGCATCTCATAAGGATTGACCCGACGGATCCGGTCCGGATTAACGCCGATGGCTTCAACGATCTTTTCGAAGTTTGCCCGTGGCGCTTCTTTGCCGTTGATGTCGAATCCTGTACCTGCATGTTCCTGCCCGCCCGTCATGCCTGTAGCGCGGTTATCCAACAACATGATGGTAACGTTACCCTGATTATAAATCACATCCAACAAAGGCTGTAGCCCCATATGCAAGAAGGTGGAATCCCCAATCACGGCAATAACAGGCTTATCTTTATCTTCTTCGCTGGCACCAAGGGTCATGCCCAAAGCCATAGAGATCGACGCCCCCATACAGGTTGTCGTGTCCAAAGCTTTCCACGGATGGCCTGCCCCTAAGGTGTAACAACCGATATCACCTGCGATACGGACCTTATTATGGATTTTAGATAAGCAATAATAAGGTGATAGGTGAGGACAAGCCACACACATGGTCGGTGGACGCGGGAAAATGGGTAAGCTGGTATCTTCAGCTTCCTGCACGGTCTCACCTAAAAGTTTGCGTACCGGCCCTTCAATAATCAAAGGACTGAGCTCCCCTGTTCTGGGCAAAATATCCTTGCCATAAACAGCAATACCAGCAGCGCGCAATTCCGTCTCGACCAGTGGTTCAGTCTCTTCCACCACAATGACTTTCTCAACGCTTGCAGCAAAACTTCGGATTTTCTCAATCGGCACCGGACAGGAAAAGCCCATCTTAAATACAGGCGCATCTGGAAAAACTTCTTTCACATGCAGATACGCCGGACCGGATGTCACAAAACCGATGCGTTTATCTGCCCCATCTTCAATACGGTTTAAGTCACATTCATTGACATAGGCTTTCAGAACTTTATCGCGTTCACCTTGGGCGTGAAGCAGATTTTTCGCGTTGCTTGGCACCATCACCCATTTGGCAGGATTGTCCATAAAACCTTTGTGTTCGTAAACTTGACGTTCCCCGACCGTAACAATCCCTTTCACATGACAGACCCGTGTTGTCAGGCGAATGATGACGGGTACGCCAAATTTTTCAGACAGATCAAAAGCACGGATCGCCATTTCGTAAGCTTCTTGTGAATCACTCGGCTCTAAAATCGGCAAATGGGCAAAGCGGCCCCAAAAGCGGGTATCCTGTTCATTTTGTGAAGAGGACAAGCCCACATCATCAGCCACAGCAATCACCAATCCGCCATTTACACCAGCCAAGGCTTGTGACATCAACGCATCAGAGGCCACATTAACGCCCACATGTTTCATGGCGCAAAAAGAGCGTGAACCAACAACACATGCGCCGATGGCAACTTCAAGAGAGACTTTCTCATTGACCGACCATTGCGCATGAATATCGGGATATAGCGCAAGGTTTTCCAAAATTTCTGTCGAAGGCGTACCCGGATAGGCCGTTGCCACATTGACACCGGCTTCCCAAACACCACGCGCGAGGGCTTCGTTACCGGAAAGAAGATGTTTAGTGGCTGCGTGGGCTTTGACGATTGCGTTCACGTTATGGCACCTGTCTCATTATTATTCACCAAAATAGAAATGTTTTAACACTTCAAACTTGAGCGAAACTACGACAGGATCATTCAATTTTCCATAACAATTGTAATAATATTTACGCATTTAACATATTTACGAACAAAAGAAACAAAGCGCTACATTTTTATGTAACAAACTCTATACAGTGTAATGTATTTTGGAATGATTACATTTCGTCAAACATCGAAAGCGTTTGCAAGGATTTTACCCACAAACGCTTGTATCATTGTCGAATCTATCTAGGAACTTCGCGCAAAGCCGCGCGTTGGCAAGCGGCGATATAGCCGTTCCCCCAATAAAAAGGCTAAAATGGCACCATAGATCAACGGTTCACGAATGTCGGCTTTCACCAATAAAAAGAAATGCACCACGCCAGCAATTGCGATGGGGTAGACCAATTTATGCAAAGCCTTCCATCGCGCCCCACCTAATTTGCGTACCATGGTCTTTGGTGACGTCACCGCCAAAGGCACCAATGCCAAGACAGCCGCCATGCCAATGGTGATATAAGGTCGTTTGACGATATCTTTCCAAATGGTCGGCCAGTCAAAGAATTGATCCACACCGATGTAAATGCTGAGATGCATAAAGGCATAGAAAAAAGCAAACAGGCCGATCATACGACGATAACGCATCACCCATGCCCAGCCTATAATGCGACGTATCGGACTGATGGCAAGACCAAGCAGCAAAAAGCGCAAAGCCCAATCGCCTAGATCACGCAAGACGGCCTCAATCGGATTGGCCCCCAACAAACCAGTAAACACACCGTAGACAAGCCAGCATGCCGGGAGCAAACAAGCCACAAAAACAAATGGTTTGTATGGGAACTTCTTTTTTTTAACCATTAAAAAAACTTCCGAAGGTCCATGCCTTTATAAAGATCCGCGACTTCTTCACCATAGCCATTAAAAGGTAATGTCGGGCGGCGCAAGAATTCACCGATGCGGCGTTCTTTGGCCTGACTCCAGCGCGGATGATCAACCTCCGGATTTACATTGGCATAAAAACCATATTCGTTGGGCCCTGCGGTCATCCATGTGGAAACAGGCTGTTTTTCAACAAAGCGAATGCGCACGATGGACTTGATGCCTTTAAAACCATATTTCCACGGCACGACCAAGCGCAAAGGCGCGCCGTTTTGTGGTGGCAATTCTTCACCAAAAATGCCCGTTGCCATCACCGTCAGTGGGTGCATGGCTTCATCCATACGCAAACCTTCCCGATAAGGCCAAGGGATAATGGGATATTTCTGACCGGGAAATTGTTCTGGATCAACCAACGTCGTAAATTCCACATATTTGGCTTTTGAATTGGGTTCAAACTTGTTCAAGATGGAAGAAAGCTGCACCCCGACCCACGGGATGACCATAGACCAGGCTTCTACACAGCGCATACGATAAATGCGTTCTTCCTGCTGGAACTTGGACATCAGGTCTTCGATATCCAGTTGCCCCGGCTTATCACACAACCCATCAACCGTGACCGACCAAGGACGGGATTTAAAATCACCTGAATTTGAATACGGATCGCTTTTACCCGTACCGAATTCATAGAAGTTGTTATAGCCCGTCACATCGTCATATTTGTTAACGGGTTCATCCGTGCTGAACGGACTTTTAACGAGATTGGGAATTTTCTTTGGTAAAGCAGCCTGCAAACTCCAAGGGAACATCATGGCCCCTGCCAGCGCCGCACCGCCTTTTAAAAAGTCCCGGCGCTTAAGATAAGTACTGCGTGATGTAATCTCAAAAGATTTCGGATCACTTGCAATTGTCTTTTTGATCAACATAGCTTTTCTTTCCAATAAAATTTTACCTTATCACTACTCTAATATGGTAAAGATTTTCGCGCGCCCAACATTTGATAACTTTTTCGTGAGCAGACATGAGCACCGACGACAGGATTACAGAACTAGAAATCCGCTTGACCCATCAGGATTCCACCATTGAAGAGCTCAATCACACTGTCTATGAACAATGGAAGATCGTTGAAAAGCTTACAAAAGATGTCTTCGACTTGCAGAAACGTCTAAAAACGCTTACACAATCTGACATTGACGATGCGCCCTACGTGCCGCCTCATTATTAAGGAAATTACCGCATGATTAAATATAGTTTGTGCTGTGACCAAGGCCATGTTTTTGAAGATTGGTTTGCGTCTTCCTCAAAATTTGATGAACAATCCGCCGCCAATGAACTGACCTGCCCTGAATGTGGCTCCTCCCATATCAGCAAAACCATCATGGCCCCCAATGTATCAACAGCCGCTGCCAGTGCGCCAGCCCCAAGCTGTGCCGCTGCCCCCATGTGTGGGAATATGGGCTGCCCGTCCATGCAAAACTGATGCGTATCTGGTTGATCCTAGCGGGCCTCATGGGCGCTGAAGCCGTTATCTGTGGTGCCATTTCCGCCCATGCGGACCTGAGCGATTATGGACGTGAGCTGATTGAAAAAGCCGCCCAATATGAAGTTTGGCACGCACTTGCCCTGATCGGGGTTGCCATACTGGCAAAAGAAAAATCCCGTATTATTCTAGCTGCCGGGATTTTCTTCACGCTGGGCGTTTCTTTGTTTTGTGGCACCTTATATGTAAAAGGCTTTTGGGAATTTACGCTTTTCCCGATGTCCGCCCCCCTTGGCGGGACGTGCCTGATCCTGGGGTGGTTGTGCCTTGCCGCCTATGGCGTTAAGAAACAGCAGCCTCTGCCATAGGTTCTGAGCCTTTTTGTGCAATTTTTGCAGCAGACACCATGGGGGCAACACCGCCACAAACTTGATGTTCGTACTTAACGGTCATCGCTACACCACCAAATTTGGTCGGTGACAAAGCCTTACGTCCTAGACGTGGCAACGGAATGCCCACTTTTTTAGAAAACAACACCATAACCGCAATAGCGGTTTTATGATCAAATACTTTGCGTTGAATATCTTCTTTATGGGGTGCAGAAACCTTCGCAACGATGGAAAATTCTTCCCCACCCATAACTTTGATACCGCTCACGCGCCCTTCAGTGGCTGCACCACCTTCGGTTTTGGCTTGATAAAGAGACAAAGCATTACGCAATTCAATCTCGGTAAAATCAATGCGTCTGGTTTCTACGGGCATAGGAAACATCCAATAATTAATAATTGTTCTAATTATGAACTGTTCACCCACTAATCACATCACCCGTATTAGTGAGATTTTATAAATATTTTTATAAACCTTTGATACCATTTACGTATTTACCCTTAAGGCAAGCTACGAAATTATACGACAGTGGCATGTCCATATGACGCTCATGCATGATAACTAAAATGGTATAGAGCCTATGGGTATTAAAAAATCAGACTTTAAATAACCTATTGGTGCCGTCTCATATTTTAACCAAAAGCACAAGTTTATCGCCTTCACCCTTGATCACCTTTTGACCTTCTTTGGGCACAGGGATATTGCGATCCTGACAAAAGACCAACAATGTGCTCAACATATCCTTATCACGAAGAGGCAATATTTTTTTGTCATCCCCTTCAAATTGGATGCGCAAGTTTCCCAGTCCATTGGGTTCGCTCAGGACCATCGTCACCTCACCAGAAGGTAACTTTTTTCCTGTTTTCTGACAAAAAACGTCCAAGGCAGCTTTGACTTCCGCCAGATTAAATTCAATTTTACGAATTTCTTGAGCCATATTTTACGAATGGTTAAAACTCAATGTGCTTCCTGCCAGTTTTGACCAGTACCTATGTCAACAACCAACGGCACACTCAGTTCAGCCGCACCCTCCATCACTTTTTTCAATATATCTTTTGTTTTTTGTTCTTCTTCTGGGAGTACTTCTAAGACGAGCTCATCATGGACTTGTAGCAATAGCTTAGAGGATAAACCTGCATCATTCAAGGCATCCGGCAATCGGATCATAGCGCGCTTGATGATATCAGCCGCCCCGCCTTGAATCGGCGCGTTAATGGCGGCACGTTCTCCCATTGCACGCAGGGCGCCGTTCTTATCATTGATGCCAGGAATAAAACATTTACGCCCGAACAGAGTTTTTACATAACCAAATTCTTTGGCTTCTTCTTTGGCATCATCCATAAATTTACGAATGCCAGGATATTGCTCAAAATAGGCCGTGATATATTCTTTGGCTTCGTCATTACTAATGCCCAGCTGTTTGGCCAAGCCATATTGCGATTGACCATAAATAATCCCGAAGTTGATCGCCTTAGCATTACGACGCACCATAGGGTCCATGCCTTCCACGGGTACCCCAAACACTTGGGAGGCCGTCAAGGCGTGAATATCCACCCCTTCATGAAAAGCTTTTTTCAAGGTGTCAATTTCTGCCACATGGGCCAGCAGGCGCAATTCGATCTGCGAATAATCCGCCGCCATCAAGATCGTGCCTTCATCAGCCACAAAGGCATGGCGAATGCGTCGACCTTCTTCGGTACGGATCGGGATATTTTGCAGGTTAGGATCACTGGAACTCAACCGCCCGGTTGAAGTTACCGCTTGTTGAAAAGACGTATGCACCCGTCCTGTTTTCGGATTGGCTTGTGAAATCAACGCATCCGCATAGGTGGATTTAAGTTTGGAAAGCTGGCGCCATTCCATCAATTTTGTTGGGATTTCATGCCCATCAGCCGCCAATTTTTCCAAGATACCAACGCCTGTCTGGTACGCCCCTGTCTTGCCCTTCTTACCACCGGGCAATCCAAGATCATCAAACAGGATTTCCCCCAACTGTTTGGGCGATCCTATATTAAATTCTCTGCCCGCCAATTGATAAATTGTTGTTTCAAGTTCACTCAATCGGGTGGCAAATTCTTCACTGATGGCACGCAGTTCCTGCACATCAACCTTAATACCATTGCCTTCCATCATCGCCAAAATCGGAATGAGAGGACGTTCCATGGTTTCATAAAGTTTGATATTTCTTTCAGCGGCCAGTTTCGGTTTTAACAGCTTATGTAAACGCAAGGTGATATCCGCATCTTCAGCCGCATAATCACATGCTTTATCCAATTCAACCAAATCAAAGGTGATTTGCTTCTTGCCTGTCCCGCAAACGTCTTTAAAGGGAATAGGCGAAATGCCGAAATGCAGATTCGCAAGCACATCCATGCCATGCTTATGTTGTGCCCCATCGTTGATATAAGACAACACCATCGTGTCATCGATGGGGGCAACCTTAATCCCGCCATTGTCAGGATTGCCCAAAACCAGCATGTCATATTTGATATTTTGCCCGATCTTTAAAACACTCGGGCTTTCCAGCAAAGGTTTTAACAAGGCAATGGCTTTATCAAAGGCAATCTGTTTCGGTGCATCTGAAGAGGACGGCGCCTCATCAAACATAGAACTCTGTTCTGGTTGCCCGGATTTATGACGCAACGGGATATAACAGGCCGAGCCCACTTCATAAGAAAGCGATACGCCCACCAAGGTCGCTGTTGACGCATTCAGGCTGTCCGTTTCCGTATCCACCGCAACACTACCAACACGCATGGCCGCATCGACCCAGCGTTTTAGATCGGCTTCTTCTTGCACCAGCTCATAAGTGGTTTTAGCTGGTGTCAAGCTGACAATATTAGGTACAGCAACCAAAGCTGAGTCTGTCTCACCTTCTTCAACCTCATTGCCTGTCGCTTCAACCCCAAACTTGGCGGCAATACGCGGGATCAAAGATTTGAAAGATTGTTCTTCAAAGAAATCAATCAGCTTTTGTGCGTCAAATTGACGATTGGCAAAACTTTCCAGCGTAACTTCGATTGGTACGTTCTGATCCAACGTAACCAGTTGTTTGGATATGCGCGCTTGTTCGGCCTGTTCGATAAGGCGCTCACGGCGTTTGTTTTGCTTAATTTCGCCAGCATGTTCCAGCAGGTTTTCCAGATCACCATATTGATTGATTAATTCAGCCGCTGTTTTAGGACCAATCCCCTCCACACCGGGCACATTATCGGATTTATCCCCTGACAAGGCCTGCACATCAATGACACGATCTGGGCCGACACCGAATTTTTCCACCACTTCATCATGGGTGATGACACGGTTTTTCATGGTATCGAGCATGGAGATATTGTCATCAACCAACTGCATCAAGTCTTTATCGATGGACACGATGGTCACTTGCGCACCCATTTTTGAGGCTTGCTTGGCATAGGTCGCAATCAAATCATCCGCTTCATAGCCTGCCATTTCAACAGAAGCCACATTGAAGGCTTCCACCGCTTGACGCACAAGATCAAATTGCGGGATCAAATCGTCCGGCGGTGGCGGGCGATGGGCTTTATATTCAGGATAGATGTCGTTGCGAAAGGTTTTACGTGCCGTATCAAACACCACAGCCACATGATCTGCGTCCGTATCGCTCAACAGCTTCATAAGCATGGAGCAAAAACCGTATAGAGCGCCAACGGGTGTGCCGTCTTTGCGGGTCATGGGGTTGCGCATATTGGCAAAATAAGCGCGGAAAATAAAGCTGGAACCGTCAACGAGATAAACGTGTTCTGGCTTGGCCGATGGTGTCGATGTATCTGTCATGGAGGTGACTATAGCGTTCTTGTATTTTTGAGCAAGCCGCAAAATCACAAAAAAGAAGGCCCTTGCATCCCTTGACGCAAGAGCCTTCTCAAACTAAATCGATGAAGCTACGGGCTTAATGACCGCCAAGCGCAACGCCTTCTTTTAATTTGTACGTTCTGGAGCAATATGGGCAAACGACCTGATAGCCGTTTTCTTCCTGCTTCAAGTGCAGATAAACACGCGGATGTCCCGCAGAACCACCATCGCCATCACATGCAACAGATGCGGTTTCTACCTCGATGATTTCCTCAGGCTTCATAAATGCCCCCTAAAAACATTGTCATAAACTAATCTGAATGATACCGATTGCATAAATAGATTTCAACCGGAGCAAAACTCGTGACCGCTTCTATAGCGCAAAAAAGAACAGATGACACCCCAATTTCAGCACCCGATAGCGCAATTGAGGTAAAAAACTTGTCCAAAACCTATAAAAGTGCCTTTGGACAACCCGAAAAAATCGCCTTGGATAATGTTTCCCTATCTATCCCGCGCGGCTCTTTCTTTGCACTTTTGGGCCCGAACGGGGCCGGCAAATCCACATTCATCAATATCCTTGCCGGACTCGTGATGAAAACATCCGGGGATGCCAAAATTTGGGGCTATGATATCGAAGACCAGATGCGTGCCGCACGTCGCGCCATTGGAATCGTACCACAGGAATTAAACCTCGACCCGTTTTTCACCCCGCGTGAATTGCTGGAAGTTCAAGCCGGTCTTTATGGCGTACCGCAATCCATGCGTCGCACCGATGAAATTTTAGATGCCGTCGGTTTGGCAGATAAAGCCAAGTCCTACGCCCGCACCCTGTCTGGTGGCATGAGAAGACGCCTGCTTGTCGCCAAAGCCATGGTCCATTCGCCCAAAATTCTGGTCTTGGATGAACCCACCGCCGGTGTAGATATCGAACTACGCATGCAGCTGTGGGATTATGTGCGTGAGCTTAACCGTATGGGCACCACCGTTTTATTAACCACCCACTATCTGGAAGAAGCCGAAGAACTTTGCGACAAAGTTGCCATCATCAACAAAGGCAATCTTATCGCCTGTGATGAAACAAAAACTTTGCTAAACAAAATGGACGCAAAAGAACTGATCATCACCGTGGCTGAGCCCCTAGAAAAAGCCCCCGATTCTTTACGTGGCTTTGGCTATAATGTCACTTTGCTGCCGGGCAATAGCCTGTCTTTCCAATATAGCCCAAGCAAAGTTGAAATCGCAAAAATCCTTGAATTGGTGAATGAGGCCAAATTGACCATCACCGACTTAACAACCAAAGAAAGCGATTTGGAAGATCTATTCCTGCGCCTCACCCGTGAAGACAATGCACAACACGCTTAAGGCCATAGGTCTTTCGTTCATGCTCTTGGGAACAGCCTGCACCCCCTATATGGAAGGGGCAAAGGCTGTTACCCAAGTCCCTGATCTTGTGGGTGATGATTTCGTCACGGCAGACGGGACCAAATTGCCTTTGCATGTCTGGGAGCCAGATGAACCGGCCCAAGCCGTCCTCATCGGCGTACATGGCTTTAATGATTATGGCAACTTCTTGATGCCGGGCATGCCTGCGTTTTTACAAAAAAACAGAATAAAGCTGATCACCTATGACCAGCGCGGGTTTGGCAAAGGTCCCCACCCCGGGATTTGGGCCGGCACGCAAACCATGACAAATGATCTGGCCATGCTGATCCATCTGGTCCATGCCCGTCATGAAAACCTTCCCCTCTTTGTTTTGGGAGAAAGTATGGGCGGGGCGGTGGCGCTCACCACATTGGCAAAGATTAAACCCTTGCCCGTTGATGGATTAATCCTCAGCGCCCCGGCCGTTTGGGGGCCAAGCACATGGCCGTGGTACCAGAAGGCCGCACTCTATACCATGAGCTATACGCTCCCCTGGCTGAAACTCAGTGGTGGTGGCATTGTGCAACCGACTGACAATATCGAAACATGGAAAAATTGGAGCCATGATCCCCTTGTCATCAAATCAACCCGTGTGGATGCGCTCTGGGGTGTCAGTTGGTTGATGGAAGATGCCTTAAACGCCGCATCCGATCTGAAAGTCCCGACTCTTATGCTCTATGGGGAGAAAGATCAGGTCATTCCGAAAAAAGCAACCGCAGCCATGGTAGCCCGTCTTTCAGATAATGTACGCCTTTCCTTGTATAAAGAAGGCTGGCACTGGTTGCCCAGAGACAAAAGCGCCCCTGTTGTCTGGCAAGATATTGTTCATTGGATGCAAAACAAGGACGCCCCCCTTCCGTCAGGGGCAGATCAAGAAGCACGCAAACGCTTACTTGAAAAATAACGTTCAATATAAATCAGTTGGGCTTCAAGTCTTCGCGTTTCAGGCCTCTTTTGACATTGGAAAAATAAAGCGTTTGTGCAGGAACTTCATTAACTTTTCTGTCTTCTTTGTAGCGCGATAAATATGATCTGTAGATGCCATACTTAAAATAGATCGGATTATTTTCCGCCGTTTGTCCTCTAAAATCGACTTTTTGTTCGTCGTCGACCCAGATTTTCAGAAAGCCCTTTTGTGAATCATTGCTCCAATTCACATGCATTTCAAGACGATGCCAGCGCCCTTTTAAATCTTCTTCAGAAATCAGGGGGAAGTATTGTTCGGTACTACCCGATACCTGTTTATCCAACCAGTATCCCCCTGAACTATTCTAAAACATCCACAAGGGATGACCACCATATTGATGGAATTGTCCGATTGCCGTCTTGGTGGGAAAAATATTCACGTATTCTTCTGGAACATACAGAGACCAACCATACCAATATTCCCCAGATCGCACAGTCCTTTGCTCTTCAGCCAATTCAGATCTTTCACGATCTTTCTCACAATCACTCCAATCCCCATTAGACGCACAATCCCCGGGGCGCACCTCAAAGCGTTCAACCAATTTTGTAGGTGCTTTTCCTGTCGGGTC
>JABXIC010000084.1 GCA_013373265.1 Methylocystaceae bacterium
CATTGGGGGAGCGATGCTTGCGCGCATCTCTAAACATGATTTTCAAGGATTTAAACGGGCTGGATGTGGGTACAAATAAGGACCCGATAAAAATCCACAGCCCGGCAAGCCGCGCCGGGATCAAATTTAAAATATCATCCAGACGTGCGGCACTAAATCCAAAAGCTTTATAGCGTTCAGATTTGTGCCCGATCATGGAATCCATAGTATTGACCGCTTTATAAATCAGCAAACCGGGAAAGCCGAACAACACATACCAAAAGACCGGAGCCACAACCCCATCGCCAAAATTTTCCGCCAATGATTCAATAGCAGCGCGCACAACACCATGTTCATCCAACTGGTCCGGATCACGCCCGACAATATGGCTCACCGCAATGCGGCCTTCATTCAGCCCGCCTTCTTTCAGAGCGACCCCGACACGGCGCACATAACTAAACAAACTGCGTTGGGCAATCAGCGAAATTACTAAAAACAGCTCAAGCGCCCAACCAAATGGATAATGCTGCCCAAACCAAGAGACCAAAAAACCAATGACCCCACATAAAGACACAATGATCACCACCACCACAAAGCCGCGAATGGTGCGATTTAGGTCCGATCTGTTTTCACGGTTTAATTTTTGATCAAAAAAGGTGATGAGTTCACCAATCCAAACCACCGGATGTTTAATGATGTTAAACAACCGGTTCATATCCCCGACATAACCATCCAACACCAAAGCCCCCAACAAGAGCCAGAGAGGATTAAAAGTCTCTGAGGGTATAAAGTCTATCCCAAACATCAATCGCTTATTCCACACCCATGTGGGATTTTAATTTATCCAGATCGCATTCGCTGAAAACCAGAACACCATGGTCTTTCAACACAGACGCCGTAATGCCTGAGCCAACCCTTTTTGTCGAGCGAAAGCGACCGTCATAAATAAAATTAACCCCGCAAGACGGGCTGTTCTCTTTCAATAACGCATATTTAATGCCCTGAGCTTGGACCAAATCCAGCGCCAATTGCGCGCCTTTTTCAAAAGCCGCGCTATTATCTGTCCCGTGTTCATCCATGATACGCCCGGTTTTTTCATCAATTTCACAAGGTGGGCGCGGTGTGGGTAACCCGCCTGCCATTTCCGGACAAATTTCAACCAACCGTCCCTCTTTGCGCCATTGACTGATGACCGGATCATCCAAAAGACAATGTCCGGCGTCATAACGTACCGCATGCCCATACAAACAGGCGCTGATTAAGATCTTTTCCAAAACAGCTTACTTCCGTTTGGTCAGAGATTTTTTATTGCCCGCTTGTTTTTCATGTGCGGCAGCCCGTTTTTTAAGAGTGCGCATACTGCGACGGCGGTTTTCTTCTGCAATCAAAGCCTCAACATGGCGGCCTTGAAACAGTTTGATCCCCACGTCACGGCCAAATTCGATGGATTCTTCCGTATCACAGCGCGTCATAATCACCCGCGACGGATTTGTGAGAATAATCTGACGCTTTACCCGGTCCGTCACATCGTGCCCGCCATGAATGATATCCGGATGCCAGATTAATTTAATCATATCGGCTTCCAGACGTTCACGTTCAATAAAGGGCAATGTTTTATAATTGACCCCATCAATACAAATACGATAGCCCCGGGTTTTGACATATTCCCGTGCAAAGAGATAAGCGTTCAGATCACTGAAAACATCAAGTTGTTGCAATTCTAAAACGATATTGCCGCGCATGGCAGCAATGACATTTTCATCAAATTTCATAAACTCCGATGATAAAAGCGTACCCACATTTAAATTGATGCTGATATCACCTGTAATATCGCGCTCTTCTGTTTTGCTTAACAAAGATAAGACCCGGCGGTCCAATGTTTCCGTCAAATGCTGAAACAACCAGGGTGACGATGTTAAATTCACACCGGGCAATAAGGTTTCACGCAAGTCTTTGATAGAAATAAACAGTTCACTTAACTTTTGTGTCGGTACATTTTGCGCACCTTCCACTTCACAAATATACTGACGGCGCACCATATTGGTCAAATCAGCGGCTTTCAGCGCTTCAATCACCCGGTCCAGAGTGCGCGGCGTCATGCGTTCGCCTTCTTCTTGTTTGGCCAAAAGGGCGGCTTTTACATCTTGGCCCAAGCCCCCATCCATACCGGCATTCTTTTCATTTTCCACCATGGTGCGTGCCATGTTGACAATGTCTTCATAGTCCGTTGCCACATCAAACCACGTGGTAAACCCATGACCATGGGCTTCTTCCTCACTCAACAACGGATCATCGCCAAACAGGAATTTTACATTTTCAAGGGCTTGTTCAACCTGCCCCATGGCTTCTGTTTTAAAGATGAAGATAATATCCGCATTCTTAAGAACAAAAATCTGTCCCAACAATTCTTTAACCATGGTTTCAAAGGCATCCGCCGCCACCCGAATATGATGTTCACGCCGATTAAACGGACGCAGCTTAGACAGATGCAAATACAACATCTCGCGGCCTTGTCGATGGTGTTCCAGACGGCGAATATAATCATAAAAAAGACTTTCCTGATTTTGCGAAGCCATATCCTCAAGCCCCCTTCAACGATGTTGCTGCTTTTTGGGTCATCGCCTCGACCAACTTGTCCACAAAGAAGCCCTGAAAACGTTGTACGCCCAACAACAAACCAAACCGGACGGCTTCTTCACTATCCACATGAGAAATAACCACTTTAGACGCCCCAATGGATTGGATCAATTCACGCATCTCCGCCTGACCATCTTTTCGGGTGGCCCCCCCTAATCGATCCCCCCAAGCAATTTTATAATAATCCGCTAACAACATGCTGGGATCAAAGTAATCCAGCACAAGCGGTTGAAGGGCATCAATTAAAACCTTATAGCCACGGTTTTGCAGCAGATCACGCACTTCTTCATAGACAAAAATATTTGAAAACACATCAACGGGTTGAAATTCAAGGATAAATCGGCTGGCATCATTCCCGACATGTTGATCAAACAATTGAAAGTCTTTCGACTGAATGGTCTGGATGTTCAGGTTCAAGCTGACATTTTTCGGTAAATCATCCAACGGCTGGGTACGCAGCATATGCAAAACCCGTTGATCCAGAATGGTGGTCAGAAACTGAAACAACCAACGATCCGCCAAAAGATCAATATGCGGGGCAACCAGTTTTCTTAAATCTGCAATGGAAACAAAATATTCACGAAACAACAATTGGCCTTGCCCATTGGCACCAATTTGTACAGCCGACTGGTGACGCATCAAGGGACGCGCATCCAGTTTTTTAAACGCGCGTGCCAATTGATCCAGATTCTTCGGGGTTAATGTTTCATCATCCATGGCAGACGTACCGCTGCTCAGCTTGATACGCATACCCTCTAAAGCAGAAGAAACAGCACTTTCTTTAAAGAAATCAAAATCTTCTTCCAAATCATACCAGCTGGAAAAAAGCTCTTCCCCCGAAATATCGCGTTTTTCAATCAAAGGATCGGCTTGAAACAACATGCGGATGATATTTAAAGCTTTATCAATTTCACCCACCCGTGTCCCCGGGCACGTCAAAATAATGTCAAAGTTCCCAAGAACAAAAAGCTCCGCGTTATGGGCCAGCGTTATGGGATCAAACGCGCGTTCTGCAATACGGATATAATCCGGTTTTCTGTTTGCAGCTTGTAATTGAGACAAATGAACAATCACCGCACATTGACCTTGCGGTTTCCCTTCTAGATACGAAAGGTTTTCCAGCATTTTATTTTCCGGGCCGTTTGTTTCCGCCCGAATGGCTTTCATCACCTGAGCATCACTGAATTCCTGCGCCATTTATTTTGTACTCTCTTATCCCAGCCAAACCACTTTTTTTGTCGCTACAATAGCATAGAGGCAAAACTGTTCATAAAAAATTAAAATCATCTATGTTTTTATGTAGAGAAATGGTAAACGGATTTACGTCGATTCAAGGGAGAATAAGCACGTGCATATGCGAAAAAGGATTTTGGTCACTGGTGGCGCTGGTTTTTTAGGGTCGCATTTATGTGAACGACTCCTCCAGGACGGGCACGATGTCATTTGCGCTGATAATTTCTTTACTGGCAGCAAAGACAACATCCGCCACCTGATAGACAATCCCTACTTTGAGTTGATGCGCCACGACATCACCTTCCCGCTTTTTGTGGAAGTGGACGAGATTTACAATCTGGCGTGCCCGGCCTCACCAGTCCATTACCAACATGATCCGGTACAAACCACTAAAACCAGTGTGCATGGGGCCATTAACGTGCTGGGTCTTGCCAAACGCGTTGGCGCCAAAGTCTTTCAGGCGTCCACCAGCGAAGTCTATGGCGATCCGGAAATTCATCCCCAACCGGAAGAATATCGCGGCAACGTCAACCCCATCGGACCACGTGCCTGTTATGACGAAGGCAAACGCTGTGCCGAAACATTATTTTTTGATTACCATCGCCAACATGGCGTCAACATCCGCGTTGCACGTATTTTCAATACCTATGGCCCGCGCATGCATCCCAACGACGGGCGTGTTGTCTCCAACTTCATTATGCAAGCGCTGAGAAATGAACCCATCACGATTTATGGCGATGGCGCACAAACACGATCATTTTGTTATTGTGATGATTTAATTGAAGGCTTTATGCGCCTGATGGCCGCCCCTGATGACATTATCGGCCCCATCAATTTAGGCAATCCGGGGGAGTTTACCATCAAGCAGTTGGCTGAAAAGGTCATTGACCTCATCGGGTCGAAATCAAAATTAACCTTTGAAGACCTACCGGTGGATGACCCGCTACAACGCAAACCCATCATCGATAAAGCCCAGAAACACTTGGGCTGGAACCCGAAGATTGCTTTGGAAGACGGCTTGAAAAAGACCATCGCCTATTTCGAAAAGATGGTTTAATCCTTTAAAAACGACGTAACGTCTGGCTTGCCATAAAGCGAATGGTATCTGCAACAGATTCCCAACGGCTTTGTTGTGCCTTTTCCAAAGCTTGATCATACCCCATAGAATTGACCAACACTTTGGCCAACTCTTCCGTGCGTTTATGATAATCTGGATGTGTGCGCGAATTCCTGCGGCTTTTATTGATCGTTAAATACATTGTTTGTTCCTCAAGATTGTTAAGGCTTAAACAGCGACTCGCCTGTTTCATTAGGCTTCATCCCTTATGACATAGGAATGTTTCGTTTGCGTTGCAAGTTAATGACATAAAAAAAGAGCCTTCTCAAAAAGGAGAAAGCTCTTTTCCTACAAAAATAAAGGGCGCGAGTGCAGCTTAAACCCCTCTATATTCGTCCTGCATAAAACGAAGTTCTTCAGCAACGCTAAACATTTTAAAGTCCATCGCTGTGCAAATTGCTTCAATATGCCCCAAACTCAGAACAAGCTTTTCAGCATATTCACGAATTGGTTTATCATTAACGTGCGTCTCATATGACTGAGTTACAATTTCACTTATCATTTGACTGCCCTCTATGCAGGGATTGACCAGCAATCCTGTTTACCATGGCAGTAAACCACAGCTATATTGCGGGCGTTTTTCTTAAATAAGTTAAATTATTTCACCATATTTCAAAGATTATGAAATTCCCTGCATCGAAGGGCTTTCGCACGCCGAAAAGGCAGGGTATAAAGGATCAAACAGCCATTTATAGAAAATGTACATAACCTCATGGATTTAAAAGCTCTTTTTCAAAGTGAGTTTGACCGCCACCAAAATGCGGTTAACCTCACGCGCGAACAACTGTCAGAACCTTTTGCGCAATGGGTGAATATTTCAATCAATGCCCTAAAACAAGGGGGAAAGATTATTTTCTTCGGCAATGGTGGCAGCGCCTCAGACGCCCAACATCTGGCGACGGAATTGACGGTCAGATATACCAAAAACCGCCCAGCCATGGCGGCTCTGGCCCTGACAACCGATACCTCAGCCCTGACAGCAATCGGCAATGATTTCGGCTTTGAAGATCTCTTTTCCCGCCAAGTTGAAGCCCTCTGTAACGAAAAAGACGTGGTCATCGGCATCTCCACCTCCGGCACCAGCCCCAATGTGATTAAAGGGTTAAAAGCAGCCCAGAAGATTGGCGCAAAAACAATTGGCCTTGGCGGTCGTGACGGCGGTTTATTGCCAGCATTATGCGATGTTGCGCTGATTATCCCGGTTGAGGAAACCGCCCGCATTCAAGAAATGCACATTACCATCGGGCATGCCTTCTGTCAGGCCCTGGAAGATGAAGTGAGCGCCTGATGTCTACACGAAGTCCCTTAATTAACCTGATCCATCGTGCCAAAGACGTTGAAGTTCTGTGCGTTGGTGACATTATGCTTGATCGCTTTATTTACGGCTCAGTGGAACGCATTTCCCCAGAAGCTCCGATCCCCATTATGCGCATTGAAAAAGAAGATTCCATGTTGGGTGGGGCCGGTAATGTGGTGCGCAACCTTCTATCCTTAGGCACAAACGCCCGTTTTTGCGGATTAATTGGCGAAGATGAAGCCGGACGTACCATTGCAGGCCTTTTAAATGAAGACGACCATTGCACCGCCAATTTATTGATGGACGACACTCGCCCGACTTCCATCAAGACACGCTATATGGCCTCCAATCAACAAATGTTGCGCGCAGATCAGGAATCCATCGCCGCACTAAGCGAAAAACACCAAAGTGACCTTTTACTGGATGTGGCCGAAAGCTTAGGCGAAGTCAACGTCATGGTCTTGTCCGATTATGGCAAAGGCGTACTGGAAGGCGACATCCCCGGCCACTTGATCCATTTGGCCAAAAAAGCTGGAATCGCGGTCATTGTCGACCCGAAAGGAACGGACTATAGCAAGTATCGCGGTGCAACCCTTGTCACCCCCAATCGCAAAGAACTCAGCGAAGCCAGCCGTATGGCCTGTGATAGCGATCAATCCATTGTTGCAGCGGCCCAATCCATTATTGAAAATTGCGGTATTGAAAATGTACTCGCCACACGCTCACAAGATGGGATGACGCTGGTGACAAAAGCTGGTGATGTGGTCCATCTACCCACCCAAGCACGGGAAGTCTTTGATGTCTCAGGTGCTGGGGACACGGTTGTTGCCAGCCTCGCTCTTGCCTTGGCGCTGAAAGCAGACCTGATTGACGGGGCCAAACTGGCCAATCTGGCAGCGGGCATTGTGGTAGCAAAAACCGGTACGGCCAGTGTTTTTGCGGATGAATTGATCGACGCCATCCATCATCAAGACCTTAATGACGTGGAAGCCAAAATCCTTAATCGCGACAGCGCAAAAGAACGTGTCCAACACTGGCAACGCCAAGGCTTAAGCGTTGGTTTTACCAACGGCTGCTTTGACTTGCTCCACCCGGGGCATATTTCACTTCTTAAGCAATCTGGCGCCCAGTGCGATAAATTGATCGTCGGGCTCAATAGCGATGCCTCCGTTCAACGCTTGAAAGGACCGGAACGCCCCATACAGAATGAAATGGCGCGTGCCACCGTGTTATCTTCACTGGCCTGTGTTGATCTGGTCGTTATTTTTGATGAAGATACCCCCATGGACCTGTTGTCCAGACTTTTGCCAGACGTTTTGGTCAAAGGGGCGGATTACACCATCGACCAAGTTGTCGGTGCAGACCTCATTCAACAAAATGGCGGGCGTGTCTTCCTTGCCCAACTGGAAGACGGCTTTTCCACCACCAACACGGTTAACAAGCTCAAAAACGGAGCTTAATCACCAATCACCTGTTGATAGGCATGCCATGTTGCATGACCGATCAACGGAAAGGCGATGATTAAGCCAATGCCGCTCAACAGTCCTAAAAACATAATCACCACAATCATAAATGCCCATAGGATCATAACATTTATGTTTAAAAAGACAGCATAGGCACTGGTCAACATGGACGGGATCAAAACCGTTTTACGATCCACCATCAAGGGCAACGAAAAAGCGCCCGTGACAAAGATAATGGTTGCAAAAACCGCACCCAAGACCGTGATCATAAAGGCAAAATGCACTCCTTCCCACGACATGGCCCGTTCAAAAATCGGCCCCCATTCCGGCATCACACCGGGAAAGGCAATGGCAAACAAGGTAAAAGATAACCTGATCCAAACCATAAAAAGAAAAACTTGCGCGATCCCGATGCCCATCAAGGAATAGGTATTACGACGAAAACCAAAGATGGCATGCCATAAATGAAATTCCTGATTTTGCTGACGGCGTAAGCTGCCCTCATAAAACCCAATGGCCATTGCCGGACCCACCAACAAAAAGCCGGAGATGGACGGTAAAATCAAATAGGGTAATTCCAAATGGTAAAAGCCAAAGGAAATAAAAATACCCACCAATAAAAAAAGGGCGGCGTATAAAACGCTCACCCCTTTTGCGGCTTTTGTATCAGCCCAGCCTTTCGCCAACCAGACAAACACATCGCTTGTTTCGACTTGGCGTACCAGTGCCATTTCAGGCACCAGAAACCGCTGATGCGGTTCTAATCTAACCTCTTCAGTCATGTAACCTCCCAGAAAGGTTCATTATTTTATATTTTTTGTTTATAATAATTTTAATAGTAAACCACAAAATTGCATAAAATGACAGTCTTACGTATCTATCAAGGGGACATCACTACACTCAAGGTCGATGCCATCGTCAATGCCGCCAATGAAAGCCTGCTTGGTGGGGGCGGGGTCGATGGTGCGATCCACCGCGCAGCGGGTGAAGGACTGTTGAAAGAATGCAAAACCTTGGGCGGCTGCAAAACAGGAGAGGCAAAAATCACCGGTGCCTATCACCTGCCAGCGCGTCATATCATCCACACAGTTGGTCCCATCTGGCAGCAGCATAGCCCGGCAGAAGCCGATCAATTACTCTTGAACTGCTACATGAACTCTTTAAATATTTGCTTCAACTATGGACTAGAAGTTATTGCTTTTGCAGCAATTTCAACTGGCGTTTATGGTTTCCCACCAGACCGTGCCACACAGATTGTGGTTCCCTTTATCAGAAAATATTGCACAGCACATCCGGGCATTCAAGAAATTATTTTCTGTTGTTTTGATAACGAAACAACGGCCCTTTATGAAAAGGCGCTCAGCCCCACATAACTATTCACGCAAGACAATTACATCAATAGGCAAGTCCACACCCGCGACCACGCGTTGGGGACGCACCTCCCAGCTTTCAGATGCGTTCGCATAGCCTTGTTGAACGGCACTGTCCAGCGTTTCAACGGTCGCAATGGCGCGCACACCTTCAATTTTGGTCTGTTTTTCCATTTTAGCCGACACATTGGCTGCATCCCCAATGACGGTATATTCCAACCGGTGTTCTTCCCCAATCACCCCAAAGACAATGGTGCCAGAAGCACAAGAAGCATGGATGATAACCGGGTCAAGCCCCTGTTGTGCGCGTTCCTCATTCCATACATCGGATGCTTTAATAATATCTTCCATACATTTCAATACATCATGAGCATGGGTCTTGGATTCTGCCAGCACCCCGAAATAAGCCATGATGCCATCCCCCATAAATTTATCCACATGCCCCCCATAACCGGAAATCACCGGCACGATGCGCGCATGATATTGTGTGATCAAAGCGATTTGCTCTTCTGGAGTGGACCGTTTGGTCAAAGGCGTAAAGCCCCGAATATCGACATTTAAGATAGAAGCTTCACGGGAGACCACTTCGCCGATTTTGGCATCCTGTTCAGAAGATTTAATCTGATCTGCCAAATCTGCCGAGAAAAAACGCGATAAAGATTCTGCCGCTTGTGTTTGGCTGACCGCTTGTACCAACAAGACACGTGCACGCACAACCGCGACCCCAAGAATGATGGAAACTAGAATTATTGAAACGATCTTATCAAATTCCGCCCCAATCAACACAGCATTTGACGTCAAATATTTGACATAATCGCGGGTCAGCATGGTGTTCATATCATCCATAAACACCACATAAGCCACCATGATAGCCCAACCAACAGCCGCAGCCAAACCGCTAAGAAGGATATAACGCGCTTCAAACCGTAAAGCCCGTAAAGCAATGAAAATAAAGATATAAAGGACCGTCGGTGCTTTCAGGTAAAAGCTCGGCGGTTGCATATATTGTAAGTGAAAACTAAAGATCGTGCCAAACAACAACAAGATATCAGCCACAATGGACAGACTAATCACCCAACCGGGCAAACGCATCTTGTAACTTAGTATCAATCGAATAATCGTAAATATAAGATAAATTGATAAAACGTAAGGAACAGGGGCAAATGTCGCGTCCGGATGAAATGTTTTAGGCGATAACGCATAAAGGGTTCCAAAAATCAGAACCACAAAAAGCTGAATCCAGCCAACAAGGCGTTCCGATACATTTTGTTGTTCGATGATTGCCGCTTCAACGCGGGCCGGAATTTTTCTATCACCCTTTTCACCGATAAACTGGCTGACCAACCGTTTTAACGCGCCTGTCACCTTAAGGCACCAGCTTGTAACCACCGGGTTCCGTCACCAGAATCTGGGCGTTGCCGGGGTCTTTTTCAATTTTTTGACGCAAACGATAGACATGGGTTTCCAACGTATGGGTCGTCACCCCTGCGTTATAACCCCAGACTTCATCCAACAAAACATCCCGGCTCACCACTTTGCCCCCGGCACGGTAAAGATATTTGATAATATTGGTTTCTTTATCGGTCAGGCGGGTTTTCTTTTCTGTCTCTGCTTCAATCAATAATTTTGCAGCGGGTTGAAAACTATAAGGACCCACAGTAAAGACAGCATCTTCACTTTGTTCATGTTGGCGCAAATGGGCCCGCACACGTGCTAACAACACGCCAAGACGAAACGGCTTGGTGATGTAATCATTGGCCCCGGCGTCCAGACCCAAAATCGTGTCAGCATCTGTATCAGCACCCGTCAGCATGATAATCGGACATTTAACACCCTGTTTGCGCATCAATCGACACACATCACGCCCATCCATATCGGGCAATCCCACATCTAAAATAATTACGTCGAAAGACCCTTCTTTAACGGTCGCCAGCGCCGATGTCGCCCCATCCGCTTCGACAACTTCAAAATCTTCATGAAGTTGGAGCTGTTCACATAACATTTGACGCAACGAATCATCATCATCAACCATCAGAACACGTTTGGCAGTAGACATTGGACACTTCTTCCCCATGAATTTTGACGTTCAATCACCATAGCAACTAAAAAATATTCCGTACAGAGGCCTCACACCCTGATAACGCTATTGTGAAAGCTCTCTTTTCAGCCTAAATATGAGGACCCTATTCAGTCAAAGCAAAGAATCTAATGCCCCATCGTCTTTCTATTACCCTCACTGAAACCGAATCAGCCGCCCACCGTCCTTCTCTTTTGGCCGTTGACCGTGCCATTTCAGACATACGCAGAGGCCAGATTGTCATCATCGATGGCGAAGAAGGGGCCTTAACATTGACTCTAGCCGCCGAAGGGGCAACCAAATCTGCCATTCAACGCCTCAAAAGCTTGAGCCACAACCAGCCACATTTAATCTTGAGCGCCAAACGCGTACAAACGTTAGGCTTGGGCCAATTTAAAAATCAAGCTGTCTGCGTGGAAATGGGCAAAGCCTTGCGCCCCGACCTGATTGAAGGCTTGGTCAATCCCTTGGCCAGCGTTTCTAAAAACGATTTCTTTGACATTCCCTTTATTGATGCCCCTTTAAGAAGTGGCGAAAATGCCGCCATTGGTTTGACCAAACTGGCACGGCTGATCCCCGCGGCCATCACAGTGCGCCTTGAAAATAACAAACGCCCCCAAGATTTAAACCAATGGCTCAAGGACAATCATCTCTTGTACCTAAAGACCGATGACATTTTCGGGTATGAAGAAGCCGCCGCCCGGTCTTTGCGCGCTGTCAGTGATGCCCAAGTCCCTTTGGCCGATGCGCCGAATACAAAAATCGTCGCCTTTCGCCCTTCTGATGGCGGGATTGAACATCTTGCCATCATCATCGGGGAACCCGACCCACGCGAACCGGTCTTGATCCGCATCCATTCAGAATGTTTCACAGGCGATTTGGTCGGCAGTTTGCGCTGTGATTGCGGTGATCAACTGCGCGGTGCCATCAAAACCATTGCCGAACGCGGCTCAGGTATTTTGCTTTACCTCGCCCAAGAAGGCCGTGGCATCGGACTGGTCAATAAACTGCGCGCCTATAAACTGCAAGACAGCGGCGTTGATACCTTTGACGCCAATGAACAACTGGGTTTTGATGCCGATGAACGCATTTATCTGCCCGCTGCACAAATCCTGTCTCACTTGGGGATCAATCAAGTTCGACTGATGACCAACAATCCTGAAAAAGTCAGTGTCTTACAATCTTGCAACGTGGATGTTGTAGAACGGGTAGAACATGCTTTTCCCACCAACAAACATAATGAGCCGTATATTTTTGCAAAAGCCACCAAGGGTGGGCACTACCTGTAAATTTTACCATATGGGCCGGGCATAAATTGCCCATGCCTGCCACTATTTACAATTAAGCATTTATTTTTAAATGTTTTTTAAGTTGGCACGGAGTCTGCTTTGATATCTTTCAAAATATAATTTAGAGCGATAACTAAGCATTCGGAGACCAATATGGTCGATACGGCATATACCCAGATCGCCTTGGCCCCTCAAGAGAAGCCAAGCGAGCTGAAGACACCAAAAAATGAAGAATCAAAAGAAGATTCTGAATTTCATATGTTTGGTAAGGATGGTTTCTCCTTTCTCGACTTTGTCGATATGATTAACCCCTTGCAACATATCCCTGTTGTCTCAACAGCCTACCGCCATTTAACCGGAGACGAAATTGATCCTGGTTCACGTTTGGCAGGGGGCACTTTATTTGGTGGCCCCATTGGCCTCGCTGCTTCTGCCTTTAACGTTATACTGGAACATAATACGGGGAAAGATGTGGGTGATCATGTTCTCGCCCTGTTTGAAGGTGAAGACGCCTCACCAGAAAATCAAACCATGATGGCAAAAAATGAAAATCCCGCCCTTTCCGGCGTTACATCCGGTTTTGCCCCGTTAAATATCCCACAAAGTGAAGCCGATGCCTTTGCCGCTGGTGAAGCCAGCTTACGTCTGGCGGAATTACAAGAATTTATGAACCCGAGTCTGGCCCAAGAAGTCCCCCAAGTCACCTCTACAACACAAACCCCAAGTACGGGATCTATCGGGACCTGGGCGCCCCCGCAAAACCAACCCAATCCATTTGTCCCCACTGAACCGCCAAGCAACGTTCCGACACTCAATACAACAACGTTGTATCAAGCCCATCCGCCGGTTAATACTGTTCAACCAACGAATGTTGCGAAAACAAAACAATATGACGGTTTTCAGGCAAAACAAAACTATGACCAGTCGTCGATGGATGCGCTGCGCGCCTTTGCCCGTGATATGAAAGCCCAAACGGCGCAGCAACAAACCCAGCAGGTCAGTGAACCGCCCAATCGTATCGCCACCAGTCCATCAGATTTAAGCCAAACCACTGATAATGCTTGGTTTACACAAATGATGTCGCAAAATATGGACCGCTATCAACACCCCAATAAACCACAAAGCTGATAAATGGATACCATCAAGGTCTTTGGCGATAACCGCTTAATCTGGCAAGACAAAACCTATCCCTGCGCGCTTGGCAAAAACGGAATCACGGCTGATAAAAAAGAAGGCGATCTGACAACTCCGGTGGGGCGTTATAAAATTCGCCGCGTTCTTTATCGACCGGATCGACTGAATAAACCGGCCTGTCATCTCGATATAACCGCCCTGACAACGCAAGATGGCTGGTGTGATGACATCCACCATGCAAAATACAACCGACCCGTCAAACTGCCTTTTTCGGCCTCACACGAGCAATTATGGCGCGATGATCATATCTATGACATCATCGTAATCCTTGGCCATAATGATAACCCGCCTATTGCAGGTAAAGGCAGCGCCATCTTTTTCCATCTGGCACGCAAAAATTATGAACCAACGCAAGGCTGCGTAGCTGTCAGCCTGCCCCACATGTTGGAAATTTTGGAAACCCTGCCTAAAACGGCAGAGATGGAAATCTTTCTATAACTTTTTAGGCCGATCCCCAAAGACGGCTGTGCCCACACGCACAGAGGTGGCGCCAAAACGAATGGCGGTTTCAAAATCCCCGCTCATACCCATGCTTAATTTTGTCAAACCATGACGTTTGGCCAGTTCACGCAAGAAAGCAAAATGCAGACTGGGTTCTTCATCAGCCGGGGGAATGCACATCAACCCCAAGACATTCATCTGCAGCTCTTCCACACATAAACGGATAAAATCATCCGCCTCAGCGGGCAAACAACCGCCTTTTTGTTCTTCTTCCCCAGTATTGATTTGCAGATAGACGCCTAAAGTCTTTTGCTGTTTATCCATCTCTTTAACCAGTGCGCGCGCCAGTTTTGGACGATCCACCGTTTCAATTACATCAAACAAGGCAACCGCTTCTTTCACCTTATTGGTCTGCAAACCACCAATTAAATGTAACTGAACATCCGGATAATCGTTGCGCAATGCGGGCCACTTGCTTTGGGCTTCCTGTACACGGTTTTCTCCACAGACACGCTGTCCGGCCTCAAGGGCGGGAATAATGTTTTCAGTTGGATGCACCTTGCTGACTGCCACCAGTTCCACCGCATCCACTGGACGCCCGGCATCACCACAGGCTTGTTCAATTGAATGCTTCACTTGATTTAAATTATCTGCAATACCCATAGGAGAAACTCTTTTATTCAGGTTCGAGGTAAGGAATGGCCCAGACCGTAGCAGAGGTGGCACGCAGGCTCAATCGTCGCAATGGGCAGAGGGATAATTTTCCCGCTCTCCTTCTTATGACGGATACGAAACGATTGCCGGACCCCCGACACTATATTCCTCTTCTCCCAACCGGATCTGCGCTTGTTGTGCGTCACACAAATACGACAGAAAAAGAAAAGTTAGCCCTTAAAATCAAGCCATTATGCCGTAAACATAAAGTGAAACTTTTGCTGTCAAATGACGTTAAAGCGGCCATCAAATTGGGATTAGACGGTGTGCACTTTTCTGAAAAAGAAGCCCGACGCCAAGGAAAAAAATCAAAGACCGCTGCACAGAAAAACTTTATCTTCACCAGCGCATGTCATTCCCTATGGGCGTTAAAAAAAGCCGAACGCGCAAACATGGATGCCGTCCTAATCTCGCCAATCTTTGCCACACGAAGCCATCCTGATTCAAAAGGGCTGGGCGTTTTGCGCTTTCAATGCTGGACCACACAGACACATCTTAAATGTTATGCCCTTGGCGGCATCACCCCCAAAACAGCCCAACGTCTCAGCAACAGCAAAGCCTGTGGCTTCGCCGGGATCAGTGGCTTGATTTAATTATCGTATTATATCCACAAAAGAAAAGGGCGTTACCCGAAGGTAACACCCCAATCTTTAGCCAGTTATTTTCTATATCTTTTTCAGATTAGAAAGCAACAGTCAAGCCAGTTACGATACCAAAACCATCGTTATCGTTAACAGTAGTACCTGTTGCAGAAGCATCATCATATTCGATAGCGAATACAGAAGCTCTAGCCGTAACACCAGCACCCAAGTCGTAAGAACCTGAAACCATCCAAGATTGCTCAGTGTCTTCAGTTGAAGAGTTAGCAGCATCGTCTACAGAAACGTCAAGATAAGACACAGAAACTGCATAAGGGCCAGTTGCGTAAGAAACACCCAAGTCCCAAGCTTTTGCACCTTGGTCTTTTACGGTAGCAAAGTTGTCTTTATCCATGTAAGAACCAGCAAGTGTAAAGCCAGCTACACCAAGAGACAAACCACCACGTTTAGTCACTTCGTCATCAACAGCTGGACCAGTAGTACCACCATTATCGATGAGGTGATAACCAAAATCAGCGCCGATAGAAACGCCACCGAATTCACCGTTATAAGCGATAGCAGCATCATACATGATGTCAGAACCAGTGTTTGTACCACCAACATTTACAGCTTGACCGTTAACGCCGTTAGCATTCAGGCCGTAAGAAGCGCCAAATTGAACGCCACCGAAGTTCGGAGACAAGTAAACAACTTTATGACCATCGTTGCCACTGTTAGAAGTCGGTTGAGTTTGGTTGATAGAGTAAGTACTACCAACAACACCGTTAGCATAACCAGTAGACGGACGAGCAATCCAGTTTTCAACATCACCGTCTGTGTGACCTATGCCAACGTCAGGAGCAGCATGTGACAAGCCGTAAGAAGCACCTTTTGTAGCACCGAGGCGCACCAGACCCAAAGTGTCTGAAGAGATTTGCATGTAAGAATCGTCTTCTGCACCGTTGTCGCCACGGTCAGCTGTCACATCAATGCGAGCTGCGATAGTCAAACCGTTATCAAGTTTAGTTGAACCTTGGAAGCTCAATTCTGTATCAGTTTGAACCAAAAGATTAGCATATTTGTTTTGGCCATCGTCGTCTTGGTCAGTGTAACCAACCCATGCCTCTTGGAAACCACCAACAGACAATTTGATCGGATCAGCAGCTTGTGCAGAGTTAACTGCAGCAAATGCTACGAGAGCAGTAGAAGCTACGAGAAGCTTTTTCATTTAGATATCCCCATAAAAGGTTTGTTTAAAAATAATATTTGCAAGCGATGTACCCATACATCTTTGCGTAGGGCTATATAAATGCATATCGAACCCATTGGTCAAGCATCACGTTAAGTGCTTTGTGTCCTTTTTTCATCACTGTTGCAAAAACAACACAGCTTCTCGAAAGGCCATACTCAGCATTGCCCAGAATTTAACACAAATATTTTCTAGAAGCTTGCTTCTGCGCCCCATTTTAAGGCATATACTAATCTTCCATTAAAGCGCATATTGTTTTTGATATAATTGTTTGCAGGCTGGGATAAAATATTCATGAATAAGTTAGTTTCCAATTTTATATATTTCGCTGCTATTAGTATTATTACCTCGACACTTGTTGCTTGCGACAGTGTAGACGTAACCGGGCCAGATACTTTTGAAAGACCAAATGATAAGTGGCAACAAAGAGAAAAACGTAAAGATACTATCTTTGGCGAAGGCGGCCTCAGCTTTGGCGGCAAAGATGAAAAACGCGTAGATCAAGGCGGTACAGGCATTGGTGTTAACGCTTATCTCTGGCGCGCCACACTTGATACCATTTCATTTATGCCACTGAGTTCAGCAGACCCCTTTGGTGGAGTCGTGTTAACCGATTGGTACACAACAGCGGAAGCCCCGAACGAGCGATTTAAGTTAAATGTCTATATTCTGGGCCAGGCCTTGCGCGCAGACGGCATCCGAGTCGCCGCCTTTCGTCAAATAAAAGGCGTCAACAATGACTGGCAACCAGCTGATATGGAAGCCAAGGCCGTTGTGGATATTGAAAACGCTATTTTGACCCGTGCGCGTCAATTACGTTCTGAAAGCATGACTCAATAGAAACATGCCCTTTCGACCCTAACCAAACTTATCCGTATATATAGAGAATAAAAAATAACACCATGGCCCGATATAACTTTAAAGAAACCGAATCTAAATGGCAGTCCTTCTGGGATAAAAGCGAGACATTTAAAGTCACTGAAGACCCCGCCAAAGAAAAATACTACGTCTTGGAAATGTTCCCCTACCCATCTGGGCGAATCCACATGGGCCATGTGCGCAACTACACCTTGGGCGATGTGGTGGCCCGTTATAAAAAAGCCAGCGGCTTTAACGTTTTACACCCGATGGGCTGGGATGCCTTTGGGTTACCGGCAGAAAATGCCGCCATGGATGCAGGCGTTCACCCGGGTAAATGGACCTATAAGAATATAGAAGACATGCGCGCCCAACTGAAAACCATGGGCCTGTCCTATGATTGGGACCGTGAAATCGCCACATGCGATCCGAACTATTATAAGCATGAACAAAAAATGTTTCTGGATTTCCTTAAAAACGATCTGGTCTACCGCAAAGAAAGCTGGGTCAACTGGGATCCGGTAGAAAACACCGTTTTGGCCAATGAACAAGTGGTTGACGGCTGTGGCTGGCGCACAGGTGCCCCTGTTGAAAAGCGCAAAATCAATACATGGTTCTTAAAAATCACAGATTTTGCCGAAGATTTACGAGTCGCCCTTGAAGGACTCGAGCGCTGGCCGGACAAAGTCCGCATCATGCAGAAAAACTGGATCGGTAAATCCGAAGGCATGCGTCTGGCGTGGAAACTCACAGATCGTGACGAATCACTAGAAGTTTATACCACCCGCCCGGATACTCTATATGGGGCATCTTTCTGCGCGATCTCTGCAAACCACCCCTTGGCCAGCGAAATTGCTGAAAACAATGCAGAACTTCAATCCTTTATTGAAGAATGCAATAAAATGGGGACGTCTGAAGAAGCCATTGAAAAAGCAGAGAAAAAGGGCATTGATACAGGCCTTAGAGTTAAACACCCCCTGGATGAAAACTGGGAACTGCCCGTCTATGTCGCCAACTTTGTCTTAATGGAATATGGCACTGGCGCGATTTTTGGCTGTCCAAGCGGCGATCAACGCGATTTGGACTTTGCACGCAAATATGATTTGCCTGTCGTTCCCGTTGTTTGCCCAAAAGATGCAGACCCGGAAACCTTTGAAATTGGCGCAGAAGCCTTCACCGACGATGGTGTGATGATCAATTCCGACTTTATGACAGGCATGACGGTCGCACAAGCCAAAGAAGCCATCTTTGCCAAATGCGCTGAGCTTGGAATCGGTCAAAAAGAAATCAATTATCGCCTGCGCGATTGGGGTGTGTCACGTCAGCGCTACTGGGGTTGCCCGATTCCCATTATCCATTGTGATGATTGCGGTATTGTGGAAGTTCCGGCAGAACAATTGCCTGTTGAACTGCCCGACGATGTCAGTTTTGATCAACCCGGTAATCCGTTGGACCGTCATCCCACTTGGAAACATGTGGATTGCCCGAAATGCGGCAAAAAAGCCACCCGCGAAACCGATACGTTCGATACTTTCTTCGAATCATCCTGGTACTTTGCGCGCTATTGTTCGCCAAAAGCAGAAAATGGCATCGACAAAGCCGCTGCCGATTATTGGATGTCAGTTGATCAATATATCGGTGGTGTTGAACATGCGGTGCTTCATCTTCTTTATTCCCGCTTCTTCACACGTGCCTTAAAGAAATGCGGCTATCTCTCTGCAGAAGAACCCTTTGCGGGTCTTTTGACCCAAGGCATGATTTGTCACGAAACCTATAAAGATGCCGATGGCAAATGGATTGTCCCCACCGATGCCGTGCCAAATGAAGCTGGCGCCATGGTGCATAAGGACGATGGTCGCCCGGTTGAAGTCGGCCCCTCCATCAAAATGTCCAAATCCAAGAAAAACGTGGTGGACCCGGAACTGATTATTGCCACGTACGGTGCTGATACGGCACGTTTATTTATGCTGTCAGATAGCCCACCAGAACGCGATCTGGAATGGACTGACAGCGGTGTGGATGGGGCATGGCGCTATCTCAACCGCTTATGGCGTTTGATTACAGAACCCAAGGCACCGTTCGCAGCAAAAGGGACAGCACTCCCTAAAAATCTGTCTTCTGATGCCCAAAAAATGCGTTCAACCATTCATAAAACCATCGCTGCGGTAACCGATGATCTGGCAAAATTTCACTTTAACAAAGCCGTTGCCCGCCTGCGTGAACTGACCAACACGTTAGGAGATCTTGACGGTGTTGAAGGCGACGATTCGTGGGTTCTGCGCGAAGGCTATGAATATCTCGTGCGTCTGATTGCTCCAATGACACCGCATATTGCTGCAGAACTTTGGGCCGAACTGGGTCACGAGAGTGTTTTATGTGAAGTCACCTGGCCCATTGCAGATGAAACACTGCTGATTGACGATAACCTCATTATCCCCATTCAAATCAACGGAAAACGTCGCGATCAGCTGGAAATTCCCAAAGATATGGATAAGGGTGAAATAGAAAAGCTGGCTTTGGCTTCAGAAAAAGTGCAAGCTGCACTGGAAGGCAAAGCGCCGAAAAAAGTCATTGTTGTGTCAAACCGGATTGTAAATGTCGTTGCGTAATATACAGATATTTAAAAGTCTTTTCCTCTTTGCGATCGCGATTAGCTTCGTTGGTTGCGGCTATCAGCCCTTGCATGGCAAACGCAAAACGGTACAGGATATCTCTATTCAAAAAGAGCTCTCCAGTGTTTGGGTAGAGACCATCGAAGACCGTGAAGGTCAAATGCTTCATAACGAACTTTTGACACTCTTCAACACAAAGGGGCAACCACGCGCACCAAAATACAAACTGAAAGTCACTTATAATGAAAGCTCTTCAAACCTTGGCATTGGTAAAGATGATTTTGCAACTCGGGCTAACCTTGTGGCCAATGCAAATTTCACACTTTCCGGCACATCCGGCATCAGTGCCACTAGCCAATCCGTAGTCAGTTATAATATTCTGACCTCCCCAACCGGAACAGAATTTGCCAAACGTGATGCCAGAAACCGCGCCATCAAAAACATTGCCAAAGATATATATCGCCGTGTCACTGTACATTTGCTCAGTGTCAAAGAACAGGCCAATGGCGTGAAAAAATGAAAATAACGGCAGGCAAAGCGGAAGGTTTCATCAAGAATCCTCCTCAAGGCGTGCGCTGTATTTTAGTTTATGGTCCCGATCAAGGCCTTGTTTTTGAACGTGCCAAAGCATTGGCCCATTACGTCTTAGACGATATCAACGATCCGTTCAACTCTATGGTCATGCAAGCTGCAGACTTGAAAGCTGACCCCGCCCGCTTGGGTGATGAAGCAGCGGCCATGTCCTTAAGTGGGGGACAGCGGCTCATTCGCATTCAAGACGCTGCTGATGGTTTATCTGCCGCCTTTAAAAGCTATTTAAGTGATCCCATTGGCGATGCCATGATTGTGCTGGAAGGTGGTGATTTAGGCCCACGTTCCACATTGCGCAAACTATTTGAAAGCGATAAAGCACTGGCTGCCGCCCTGCCCTGTTATGGCGATGAAGGGCGCAATCTGTCTGACGTCATCCGTGAAGTCCTACAAAAACATGGACTGACGGCAGATCGTGACGCCATGGGATATCTGCTCAATCATCTGGGATCTGATCGTCAAGTCAGCCGGGGAGAACTTGAAAAGCTTGCCATCTACATGGGGGATGAAACAACCGTCACCATGGTCCATGCAGCTGCCTGTATTGGCGATAGCGGTGCTTTTTCATTGGATAATGTAACCATGGCCGCTGCCAACGGCGATCATGCACGCCTTGAAACCGCCTTGTTGCGTTGTTTTGACGAAGGCAATCAACCCATTGTCATCTTACGTATGCTGGCGCGCCATTTCCATCGTCTCCACCTCGCAAAAGGCCATATGGGCAAAGGCTTGAATATCGATCAAGCTATGGCAAAACTACGCCCCCCCATCATTTTTAAACAAGCCCCGGATTTCAAAAAGCAACTTGGCACTTGGGATATAAACCGTCTTTCTATGGCGTTAGATGTGCTGACCCAAGCGGAAATGGACTGCAAAGTCACCGGCAATCCGCCAGAAACCGTTTGTTCACGCGCCTTGATGCGAATCGCCCAGGCCGCACGGGCGCGTCGTCGTTAAGAAAACCAGGCCCGGCGATCACGGTCAAACAAGTCATTAATATGATTTTTAACCGCTTGAATCCGTGCCGTTTGGCTGGTTTCTTCATGAGTCACCAGATAAACTGGCATTTCAAACAAATCGCAGGGTAAATCCAAGATCATCAAATCATTCAGGGCATGGACATAAAAACGCGGCAACATCCCCAGTCCCATCCCAGAACGCAGTGCATTGACGAATCCCATGGCACTATTGGTTTGAAAGACCACCCGATCATGGTTTTTAACCGTTTCCTGCCAAAGAGAAAGCGCTTTACTGGCTTGATACCCCAGATAATCAACGATTTTATGACCTGCCAAATCTGCCCAATCCTGTGGGTGACCAAACTGGTCGATATAACTCGGTGCAGCAAAAACATGAAATTTCACCACACCGACTTTACGCATCAACAGACCCGGCTCTGCCGGTTCACGCAATCGAATCGCAATATCAGCCTGACGTTCAGATAAATCGGCAAACTGGTTTTCATTCACCACATCCAATGAAATTTGTGGATATTCTTTTTGAAAGCTAGCTAAATTAGGAGTCAGCCAAAAAGAACCGATGCCATCCGTGACTGATATAGAAACGCGTCCATTTAAGGCTTCATCACTGCCGTTGATATTTTGATGAAGCGCACCAACCGATTTCTCCATCTGTTGGACATGATCTAACAGACGACGCCCTTCTGGCGTTAACGTCATGCCATAGCGTTGACGATCAAAAAGTTTACATTTCAGGTCTTGTTCCAACTGATCAATGCGTCGACCGACGGTGGAGCCATTCACAGACAGGCTCTCAGCCGCCGCAGAGAAGCTCCCGTTACGCGCAACCGATAAGAAAAAGCGAAAATCATCCCAGTTCTGCATTAATGCATTCCGTATTTACAACATTACATATTTTATGCCATTATTTTTAATGTTAGTCTACATAATTAGATATATTAAAATGCAATTATGCAGGATTAGTGATGAAAGACCAAAATAATAAAATCACCCTTTGCAGCGGCTACCAAAATGGCCTGGTCGGCTGGATCGCCCAACAACATGGACAGGCCTATCAGGAAAAATGGAACTTCGGCCAATTTTTCGAATGTAAAGTCGCCCGTCAGCTTTGTGACTTTCTAGACAAGTATCAACCGCTTAATTCACAAATCTGGTCACTGGTTCAAGATGGACAGATTCTCGGCTCCATCACTTTGGATGGATCCCATGCCTTAACGGATGGGGCACATCTGCGTTGGTTTATTCTTGATCCTTCCTTAAAAGGACAAGGTTATGGCAAACGTCTTTTACAGACAGCCGTGGCTTTTGCCAAAGAACGCAACTTTCCTTCCATCTATCTGTGGACATTAGCTGGATTAGAACCTGCCGGAACACTTTACCGTTCTATGGGATTCGAGTTGGAAGAAAGTAAACTCGATGATCAATGGGGCATGCACACCCAGGAAGAGAAACTTCGTTTGATTTTATAAATTAAATAAAAATAAAGAGGCTCAATCTAATGAGCCTCTTAACATTTTGTCAAGTTTTAGCGCTTCAAAGTTTATCTAATTCACTTTCAATATCCGCATCTGTTACAGGATCAAGATCATTTGACGCCAATCCTTCCGGGCGTCCATGATTTCCATGGCTCAAACGGTGAAGAAGATCATCCAATTGCTCTAATGATGAATAATGCAAGCTGATCGTTCCCCCTTTTGCGCTATTTTGAATATCGACTTTAACACCCAACAGGTTGGACATATCGCGTTCCAATGCAATGGTATCGGTATCTTTTTCTTTTTTGGCTTTAGCACGAGCTTTTACCCCAGCCGTTTTCACCAAACTCTCGGTTTGGCGCACATTTAAGCCTTTTTTGATCACCTGTTTGGCAATCTCTGCAGGCTGATCACAGTTTAACAAGGCGCGTGCATGCCCCGTAGACAGCAACCCATCTTCCAAAAAGGATTTTACATCAGACGGCAACGCCAAAAGACGCATCATATTGGCCACGTGAGAGCGGCTTTTGCCCAAAGCTTTGGACAGCGCCTCTTGCGTATGGCTAAATTCTTCCATCAAGCGGTTATAGCCTTCAGCTTCTTCCAAGGGAGAAAGATCCTGGCGTTGCAGGTTTTCCACAAGGGCAATTTCAGCCGCATCGCGATCATCCATTTCCTTAATAATAACAGGCACTTCATGCAATTGTGCCCATTGTGCCGCCTGCCAGCGCCGTTCCCCGGCGATAATTTCAAAATCACCATTGTGATTGGGATGGGGACGGACCAAAATCGGCTGTAAAATGCCTTTTTCTTTAATTGATTCCGCCAAACCTTCAATGGCATCTTCTTCAAACGTATGGCGCGGCTGGTATTTACCGGGGATCAAGCGCGAAATGGCAATTGTTTTTTGATTGCCCATGTTGAATTGCACCACATTATCATCGGTTTGTGCAATTTTAGTCATTTCTACATTATTTGGTTTTTCTTCAACCACGCTTGCTGTCTCTTCGCCCAACAAAGCTGAAAGACCGCGACCCAGACCGCGACGTTTTGTATCTTTTGCCATTTTATGCTGCTTTCCTGTTTTCGCGTTTCAAGACTTCACTCGCAAGGTGAAGATATGCTTTTGATCCTGCACATTTGTGATCATACAAAAGAACCGGCTTCCCAAAGGATGGTGCTTCGGAAACCCGCACATTTCTGGGAATAACCGTCTCATAGACTTTATCGCCAAAGAAATCGCGCACATCACTTGCGACCATATCGCTCAAATTATTGCGCTTATCGAACATGGTCAATACAATGCCTTGAATATCAAGAAGCGGATTAAAGTTCTTTTTCACCCGTTCAATAGTTTTTACCAGGGCTGTCACCCCTTCCAGAGCAAAGAATTCACATTGCAACGGCACCATAATCGCATCAGCCCCAACCAAAGCATTGATAGTCAACATCCCCAAAGCCGGTGGACAATCAATAAGAACATAATCAAAGCCGGAAATCCCTTTAAAGGCTTCCTGTAAACAAAATTGAGGACGGTCAAATTCAGGTATTTCAATTTCTGCCCCGGCTAAATCCGGACCGGACGGAATAACCGACAAATTCGGAATGGTGCTTTTTTGAACCGCACCGGATAATTCTATATCACCCAATAACACATGATAAGCGTTGCGCGCACGCATGGATTGATCAATGCCCAGTCCTGTACTGGCGTTGCCTTGCGGGTCCAAATCCAAAACCAGTGTTTTCTTCCCCACAGCAGCCAAAGCTGTCGCCAAATTGATCGTGGTGGTGGTTTTCCCCACCCCACCCTTTTGGTTTGCAATGGCAATAATGCGCGGTCGTATGAGCAAAGTCGCTTGATCCGTCATTTTCGTGTCATCCTTTCGATGATAAGAACCTGCCCGTGTGGGTCAGATAAACTTACTTGGCTTTGGTAGTCAAAATCCCAGCTTTTTTGGGCCTCCAGGACCTCTTCTTGCGCCTTGCGGCCTTTTAGAAAAATGCAACGCCCGGCCTCTTTGCGCAAGCGTTCAGAAAAACCTAAGAGTTTCTCCAGAGTCGCCAACGCACGTGACGTCACCACATCGGCAAATTCAATTTCTTTAACGTCATCGATTCGGCAATTATGAATGGTCACAGGCGTTTCTGTGATGCGGGCGACTTCACGGACAAAGGCCATTTTACGTGCATCTGAATCCACCATGTGAACGTCTTCCACCCCCATGATCGCCAGAACCATACCGGGGAACCCGGCCCCGCAACCGATATCAACCAATGTTTTGGCTTCTTGCGGGATAAAAGGAAAAACCTGTGCGGAATCCAATAAGTGACGGGTCCATAAATCATCGAGGGTCGAGTTGCTCACCAGATTAATCTTAGCCTGCCATTTCACCAACAAGTCACCATACGCTTGCAGCTTATCCAATGTTTCACGTGAAACATCAAGCGCCTTCCATTGATCTTGTTGTGCAGGAAATCCCATTTTTTGACCCCAAAATATAGCTTAGTTATAAAACTACCCTATTTTTCCCCGTTCGTCTTCCTGTTTCACGTGAAACAAGAATAATAATTTAACCTTAAGCAACTCTATTCGATTTATTGCGCTTAACGTAACCCAACAAAGCTGTTAAAGCAGCCGGTGTGATTCCGGAAATACGCGCCGCTGCGCCCAATGTGGATGGTTTGTGCTCTGCCAACTTGCTACGCACCTCAATCGACATGCCGACCATGGACATATAATCCAGGTCTGCCGGTAGACTTAAGGCTTCATCACGGCGGAAAGCACGGATATCGGCTTCCTGGCGATCAAGATATCCGGCGTAACGCCCTTCAATCTCAACCTGTTCCGCTACGGGACCTGTAATGTCCTTTAATTCCGGCCAAATTTCTTTGATCCGATCCAACGTGACATCAGGATAAGACAAAAGCCCCATGGCATTGCGGCGTTGACCATCCATATTGATCTTAATACCGTATTTGCCCAATTCCTGCGGTGTGGCATTCAGGCTTTGCATGCGTTCTTTGGCAGCATGTATGGCTTTTTCTTTTTCTTCAAAAGCCTGCGCACGTTCTGTTGATACACAGCCAATTTCCATCCCGCGTCGTGTCAGACGTTGGTCTGCGTTATCAGCGCGCAAAATAAGGCGATATTCAGCACGGGAGGTAAACATGCGGTACGGCTCATTCGTGCCTTTGGTGACCAGATCATCGGCCAAGACACCGATATAGGCGGTCGCACGATCAAAAATAAACGGCGTCTCATTGCCCGATGCTTTAAGCGCGGCATTGACCCCCGCCATCAGACCTTGAGCAGCGGCTTCTTCATACCCCGTTGTGCCGTTAATTTGTCCAGCAAAATAAAGATTCGAAACTTTACGGGTTTCAAATGTCTCATAGAGTTCGCGCGGATCAACATAATCATATTCAATGGCATAAGCCGGCTTTAACGCCTCGACTTTTTCCAATCCAGGGATGGAGCGCATAAAGGCCATTTGCACATCACGCGGCAAAGACGTTGAAATCCCGTTCGGATAGACACTGTTTGTATCCAGCCCTTCCGGTTCCAGAAAAATCTGGTGACTGGTCTTTTCCGCAAAGCGCACCACTTTATCTTCAATCGACGGACAATAGCGCGGTCCCTGCCCTTTAATCTGACCGGAATAAATTGGGGCCTGATCCATATTGGAGCGGATAATCTCGTGTGTTTCTTCTGTTGTGCGGGTGATGTAACACGGGATTTGTTGCGTGGTGATTTTATCCGTCATGAAAGAAAACGGCTGTGGCGGCATATCTCCATCCTGGCGTTCCAAAACTGCCCAGTCGATGGTGTTGCCGTCCAAACGTGCCGGTGTGCCGGTTTTCAAACGACCCAGATCAAACTTCAGACGCGCCAGAGTTTCCGCCAAGCCAATGGAGGGTTCATCTCCCATGCGTCCTGCGGGCCATGTTTCTTTGCCGATGTGGATAAGTCCATGCAGGAACGTACCCGTGGTCAACACCACAGAGCCAGCACGTAGGCTTTCCCCTGTTGCGGTGATCACCCCACAGACGCGACGGTCACACTCGCTCATGATCAGGTCTTCAGCACTTGCTTCCAGAATATCGAGATTATCCTGTGTGGACAAAACCGCCTGCATGGCTTGTTTATAAAGTTTGCGATCTGCTTGCGCACGCGGTCCACGCACAGCGGGACCTTTGGATTGATTGAGCATACGAAACTGAATACCCGCCTGATCAATCACCCGGCCCATCACGCCGTCGAGCGCATCCACTTCACGCACAAGATGGCCTTTCGCCAATCCGCCAATAGCTGGATTGCACGACATTTCGCCGATCCCGTCTATTCTTTGTGTGAGAAGAAGGGTCTTTGCCCCCATCCGCGCACTTGCCGCCGCTGCCTCGCAGCCAGCATGTCCGCCACCAATCACGATTACGTCATATGTCTTCATAGGGCGCAATGTATGTATCGCCCCTTAAGAAGTCAATTTACAAAATGACTCTATTTTCAGCTTGTGGATAATTTTGGGGAAAAGCCCGTTCATAACCTGCCAACAAAGTGCCTTTTGATTTATTGAATAGTCTTATCGGTTAAAAATGTGATCTGTGTTTCACGTGAAACATCTTATTTACCGATGCAAAAATCACTAAAGACAACATCCAACACATCTTCCACATCGATTCGTCCGGTGATTCGACCCAGCGATCGTGTCGCCATGCGTAAATCTTCTGCGGCCAGTTCAGGCAGATCAATTTGAGCAAACCGCACCAATGAATCAACGCAATCTTCCAAAGCCTGACGATGACGCGCCCGGGTCAAAGCCGGTGCCCCGGTCATCATGCACCGATCCGCCACTTCATTTTCCAGGGCTTTAAAAAAGTCCGCTAACCCCTCACCTGATTTTGCAGACATATATAAAGGGGTGCGTCCTTTTATATCGTGAATGTCCAGCTTGGCAACTTTATCAATTTTATTAAAGACCACCAGACTGTCTTCATCAATAAGACTGACGGTTCTCTCATCAAGGTTTGGCCAATCGGCACTATCAAACAGCACCACTTTTAAGTCTGCATTTTCAGCCGTGGTTTGGGCGCGGCGAATGCCTTCAATCTCGATCACATCTTCACTATGACGAATACCGGCCGTATCAGACACCACGACCGGATAGCCGCCAATATCAAGATGGCTTTCAATCACGTCACGGGTGGTGCCGGCAATATCGGACACAATGGCGACTTCACGTTTAGCCAGATGATTCAGCAAACTTGATTTCCCCGCATTGGGCGGGCCAATGATTGCAAGGCGCACCCCATCACGCAACAGTTCGCCACGATGACCATCTTTTAAATGATCTTCAATCTCGCTTTGCAAGAGCGTCACTTTGGCGCGCACTCCATCTTCAACTTCTTGCGGCAGGTCTTCATCCGGGAAATCAATCACCGCTTCAAAATGGGCAAGGATATGTAAAATACGATCTGCCCAATCATTATATAGTGTGCCCAATGCCCCATCCATCTGGCGCAAGGCCTGTTTGGCCTGGGCGCGGGTTTCCGCATGGATCAAATCTGCCAAACCTTCAGCAGCCGTTAAATCCATCTTGTCATTTTCAAAAGCACGGCGGGTAAATTCCCCGGCTTCCGCCATGCGCAACCCGTCAAAATATCCAAGCGCATCGATTAAAGCTTGTACCACAGCACGTCCGCCATGGATTTGGAACTCCACCACATCTTCGCCAGTAAAACTGTTGGGACCGGGGAAGTATAAAGCAAGACCGTCATCAATCGGGTCCCCGTCCACAGGATCATTTAATTGAACGCGATGCGCATAGCGGGGTTTAAATATCTCTTGACCGGACAGTTTGCACAAGACATCCAGGGCCTGTGATCCTGATAGTCGCACAACAGCCACGCCGCAGCGCCCTGCCCCACTGGCAAGCGCATATATGGTTTGATCACTCATAAGGTAAATTTACTCTTTTGACCCGTTTTGGGTTGGATTGTTAAATTGTGACCAGAACATTTTCTGCAATTGCTCTATGTTTGAAATCCCGGTAGGCAACCACGTTTTAAAAAGTGTTTCCGGATCCATCGCCGCTAAATTGGCTTTCATGCGTTCCTGAACTTCTTGCATCATCATTTCCTGCATGGGCTTTACATCGGGTAATCCCATAAAAGTGCGGGCTTCTTCCGGCGTACAATCGATATTGATGTTAATTTTCATAATAAAGGTTCCGATCAGAAAAGACGTTTGTTGCCTTCTAATTTGGCAAGCTTTTGGCTCAAGGTCTATCCCCCATTACAAAAAAGTGGTTGTTATTTCTCTTAAAAAGTTAAAATGTGAAGAGAATGCCTTGATAAAGAGAGAATTTTTATGTCTGAAAATCTGCTAAGCACCACAACCAGCCCCTATCTGTTGCAACATGCAGACAACCCTGTCCATTGGCAGCCTTGGGGGGATGCCGCCTTTGAACAAGCCCGGCGTGATAACAAACCCATTTTACTCTCTATCGGCTATGCGGCCTGTCATTGGTGCCACGTTATGGCCCACGAATCTTTTGAAGATCAAGACACCGCCGATATTATGAACGAGCTTTATATCAATATCAAAGTCGACCGCGAAGAACACCCCGATGTTGATCATATCTATCAAAAGGCCCTGTCCATCATCGGACAACAAGGCGGTTGGCCTTTGACCATGTTTTTAACACCTGACGGCCAACCTTTTTGGGGCGGCACTTATTTTCCCAACCGGGCAGCCTATGGGCAACCGTCTTTTCAGGATGTGCTTGAAAGCATTTCCAACATCTTCCATACGCAAAAAGAAAATGTTGAAAAGAACATGAGCGCCATTGCCGATGCTTTGGATGAAGAAAGCAAACCCAAAGGCAACGGCAGTTTGCAATTGTCCCACATTAAAGACACCGTCGGCTATATTCATCAGAATATTGATCCCATCAATGGTGGACTCAAAGGGGCGCCTAAATTCCCCCAACCCGTTTTGTTGGAATTTTTATGGCACGCGGGCTGGATCAAACAAGACATCCATTTACAAAACCTCTTACAACTGTCATTGGAAAAAATGTGCCAAGGCGGTATTTACGATCATTTGGGCGGCGGCTTTGCACGCTATTCCACCGATGAAGAATGGCTCGCCCCGCATTTTGAAAAAATGCTTTATGACAATGCGCTGCTTATTTCTTTACTCACCAAAATCTGGCGCAAGCATCCTTTGAGCCTGTTTAAACAAACTGTTGAAGAAACCATTTCCTGGGTCTTCGCGGAAATGACCATCCAAACCCCCAATGGTCTTGCCATTACCTCTGCCCTTGATGCCGATAGTGAAGGCGAAGAAGGCAAGTTTTATGTCTGGTCAGAAGAAGAGATCGATAACGTTTTAGGCAAAAATTCTAAATATTTTAAAACCGCTTTTGACATCACCACCTATGGCAATTGGGAAGGCAAGAATATCATTCGCCGCATGGGCGAATTTTCCGTCGCCAAAGATGAAACTCGCCTCAAAACCATGCGCCAAAAACTTTATGAAAAAAGAAAAGAACGTGTTGCCCCAGGCCGCGATGATAAAGTGCTGACAGACTGGAACGCCATGTTGATTAAAGGCCTGTGCGAAGCCGGACTTGCCTTTGAAAATGAGGACTGGATTAAAAAGGCCAAAGACCTTTTCACCAGCCTCTTAAACCTGATGGAAAATGACGATAAATTGCATCACAGCTGGTGTGATGGCCGCATAGGTCCTGTTGCCTATCTGGAGGACTATGCCAACCTCTGCACCGCTGCATTGGCACTGTATGAAGTCACAGGCCAACAAGATTACCTGATAAAAACAAAAGACTGGGTTGACCATCTTAATCTGACTTTTTGGGACCCGGATGTCGGCGGTTATAATTTTGCCAGCATGCAAACAGTTGATGGTTTGGCCATTCATCCCAAACCTGTACATGATAATGCCACCCCATCGGGCAATGGTTTGATGGCAAATGTATTATGTGACCTCTATCAGCTGACAGGAGAGCTTATCTATCAAGAACGCTTCGATCAATTGATCAATACTTTTGGCAGCAGTAACCCCAATGAGATTTTTGGTATGCCGGGACTGTGTAATGCACTTATTCGCTTTGCCAAAATGGAAACCATCGCCATTATCGGTCCTGCCGACAGTATTGATACTAAAGATTTGATTAAAAAGGCTTCTTTATCCCCTTCTCCGCATCGAAAAATTCTACTAGGAGATGGAAATACCGCCCTAGACCCGGCTCACCCCTTGTTTGGCAAGAAAATGATCGATGACAAGCCAACCGCTTACGTCTGTCAGCTTGGCCGCTGCTCTGCCCCCGTCACTGACCCGGACGAATTGGAAAATCTTTTAAATAATTTGCCAATATAACTTCACATGCAGTTTAAATATTCTGCGCACGTTACAAATAACTACATATGAATCCTGAATAAGAGAAATTTATGGAAATTTTCTGTACCACCATCATGACCCCTGTGGGGACCCTTTCCTGTTTTGAAGATGATGGCCATATTGTGGTCCTGGAATGGGGACAAGCCCCCAAAGGGACAGAAACCCCTTTATTAAAAGAAACCAAAGCGCAACTTTCAGCCTATTTCAGCGGCAAGCTCACCCAATTTGACTTGCCCTTGGACCCTTACGGCAGCGATCATCAAAAAAAGGTCTGGAACCAAATGCGCCAAATCCCTTTTGGGCAAACAAAATCTTACGGTGATATCGCCAAAGAAATAAACAGTGCCGCTCAGGCCGTTGGCGGTGCCTGTGGCAAAAACCCCATTCCCATCATCATCCCCTGTCACCGTGTTGTCGGCGCAGCAGGTAAAATGGTCGGTTATTCTGGCGGGGAAGGTATAGAAACCAAACGCCAGCTCTTGCGCATGGAAGAAGCCATCGCTACATCCTAACAAAGCTAATTTATAAATTGGAAAAATCATGACAAAAGCAATTCGTATTCATCAAAATGGCGGCCCGGAAGTTTTATCTTATGACGATATTGACGTCAGCGCGCCCAAAGACACTGAAATTCAAATCCGTATGAAAGCCATCGGCTTGAATTTTATTGATTGCTATATGCGCAGCGGCCTCTACCCCATTGCGAATTTCCCTTCTGTCTTGGGAAAAGAAGGGGCCGGTATTGTTGAAGCCGTGGGCAAAGATGTAAGCGAATTTAAAGTCGGCCAACGTGTCTGTGTTGGCATTGCCAATGGCTGTTATGCAGAACTGGCCAATTTTGACCAACATCATGTCCTTGCCCTGCCCGATGAAATTGAATTTGAAACCGCCGCCGCCATGATGCTTAAGGGTATGACTGCACATTTCCTGTTGCGTCGTATTTATAAAGTCGGCCCGGAAGATACCATCCTTTTCCATGCCGCCGCCGGTGGTGTGGGGTCCATCGCGACCCAATGGGCAAAGTCACTGGGCACCACAGTGATCGGGACGGTTGGTTCCAAAGAAAAAGCCGAACTGGCAAAATCCCAAGGCTGTGATTATCCGATTTTATATCGTGACGAAAACTTTACTGAAAAAGTCAGAGAAATCACCAAAGGGGAAGGGGTGCCGGTTGTTTATGATTCCATTGGTGCGGCCACCTTTGAAGGCTCTATCGATTGCCTGCGCCCTATGGGGACCATGGTCACTTTTGGCAATGCCACAGGCCCTGTCCCGCCCTTTTCCCCGGCCTTATTGGCGCAAAAAGGGTCCCTCTTTATCACCCGACCGACTTTGATGAACTATGTTGCCAAACGCGAAGACTTGCTATGGGCAGCAAATGATCTCTTTGATGTGGTTAAGTCCGGCGCGGTTAAAATCAAGATCAATCAAAAATATGACCTCAAAGACACCGCCCAGGCGCACCGTGATCTGGAAGAGCGCAAAACATCCGGTTCAACTATTTTGATCCCTTAAAACAAAAAAAGGCCATCGTTATTGTTTAAAATGATGGCCTTTTTTTATTAGAATTTACCGGCACGGAAATCATCAAAAGCTTGATAGATTTCTTCCTGCGTGTTCATCACAAAGGGACCGTAACGTGCAATCGGTTCGTTAATCGGGTTAGCCGCCAGCAAGATAAAGCGTCCACCGTTTAATCCGGCCTTCACTGACACCTGATCCCCATCTTCCAGAATAACCAAACGGTCCGTTTCCACCGTTTCCCCATCCACATGAATGGTCCCTTCAAAGATAAACATAAAGGCCGTTTTGCCTTGAGCAATGGGGATATCAATTTCTTGATCCGGTTTTAAATCCAGATCAATAAACAAAGGCTTGGTGGCAATCTCTGAGACCGGGCCTATCACCCCGAATAGTTCGCCCGCAATCACTTTTAATGTGCCAATCCCATCCAGTTCTTTCACCGGGATTTCTTCGGGATTGATATCTTGATAACGCGGCGCAATCATTTTTTGACTTGCCGGTAAATTGACCCAAAGCTGAAACCCTTTCATCAAACCATCGGTTTGTTCCGGCATTTCAGAATGGACAAGTCCGCGTCCTGCCGTCATCCATTGTGCGCCTCCACTGCCAAGCAGGCCTTCATTGCCCGCATTATCGCGGTGGCGCATTTTACCTTCCAGCATATAAGTCACGGTTTCAAACCCACGATGGGGATGATCAGGGAAACCCGCGATATAATCTGCCCCATCTTCAGAGCCAAAAAGGTCAAGCAACAAAAATGGATCCAGATGATCCAGGGTCGGTGTCCCAATAGCACGTTTGATTTTAACCCCTGCCCCATCTGATGTGGGTACGGGAGAAACGATTTGGTCTATTGATCTTTCAGTCATGGCTTTTTCTTTCTTCTTATTTCAAATTTGAATGGAATATAAGTCAAAACTGTGCATACGATTAGCCCTGCATTTGGAAACAAAGTGTTTCACATGAAACACTGAAAAAAAATAAAACATAAAGGTACTGATTGATGCGTCTTGTTACGGCTTTTTTAACAGCACTCTTCACGCTTTCTCTGGCTCCTTCGGCTCAGGCTTCTGATCTTCTCAACTTCTTCCAAAAGAAAGTTGAAGAACAAATTTCAGGGACCAGTCAAAACGGATCCGCTCTATCCAGCCTGAGCAACAGCCAGATTGTTGAAGGCTTACGCGAAGCCTTAAAAGTCGGCACAAAACGCGTTGTGGATCAAATTGGTACAACAGACGGTTATAATCTGGATAAAGCCATTCACATCCCCTTACCCGATCAACTGCAACAAGCACAAAAACTGCTTAATAAATTTGGCCTGTCTGCCTTGGCAGATGATGTAGAACTCCGCCTGAACCGCGCTGCCGAACAAGCCGCCCCTAAGGCAAAAGACGTTATCATTAAAGCCATCACCAACATGTCTTTAGATGATGCCCGCGCCATTTATAACGGTCCCAAAGATGCGGCCACACAATATTTCAAAAAAGTGTCTGATAGCGATTTACGCAAAACCATCAGCCCGATTGCTGAAAATAGTCTGAAAGATGTGGGTGCAATTCAGGCCTATGACAATTTGGTTGGAAAATATCAATCCATGCCTTTCGTGCCCGATGTCAAAGCCAATCTGATTGACCATACCACCACCTTGGCCATTGACGGGATCTTCCATTATCTTGCACAGGAAGAAGCCGCTATTCGTGAAAATCCAGCCAAACGCACGACAGAGATTTTAAAGACTGTTTTTGGTCAATAATTTCTTTAACAAAAACATCATGTTGACGTCATGATACAGACGATAGGAACATGGATTGTAGTCGTATAATTTAACTTCTATTTTGGAGCATCATTATGCGACTCAAGGCATTTATAGGTGCAGTTCTCATGACCGCATCTGTGCTTTTCTTCACACCCTTTGAAGCATCAGCAGACACAATTGAACTCGGCCCCCGCCCTTACTTTCTCGTTGAAACCCTGAAAGACGGTGCATTAAAAAACAAACTTAAATCATGTGCAGACATGACTTTTAAAAGGACCACTTTTTCCATCGGTCACCGTGGCGCCGCCATGATGTTTGCAGAACATACAGCGCAATCTTATCAAGCTGCCGGACGCATGGGCGCAGGTATCATTGAATGTGATGTTACTTTTACCAAAGATAAAGAACTGGTCTGTCGTCATTCTCAAAGCGATCTGCACACCACCACAAACATTTTAAAAACACCCTTAGCAGATAAATGTACCAAAACATTTACACCAGCCAATGGCGATCAAAAAGCATCAGCTGAATGTCGCACCAGTGACATTACACTGGCAGAATTCAAAACATTAAAAGGTAAAATGGATGCGGCTGACAACAGTGCAACCACCTTGGATGACTATATGAACAGCACAGCAAACTGGCGTACAGACCTTTATGCTGCAAGCCGTGGCACCGTCATGACCCATAAAGAATCAATTCAATTGATTAAATCCATGGGTGCAAAATTCACCCCTGAACTGAAAACACCCTCTGTTGACATGCCATTCAACGGATTCAGTCAAGAAGACTATGCCCAAAAAATGATTGATGAATATAAAGCAGCAGGGATCCCGGCCAGTGATGTTTGGGCACAATCTTTTAATTTGGCAGACATCCAATATTGGATCAAACATGAACCAGACTTTGGCAAACAAGCTGTTTATTTGTATGAAGGCGAAGAAGGTTTTGATCCTTTAAAACCAGAAACCTTTAAACCCTCCATGACTGAGCTCAAAAAAATGGGCGTCAATTATATTGCCCCTGCCCTCTGGATCATGGTGACAACCGATAAAAACGGCAAAATCATTCCTTCCCCTTACGCAATTGAAGCCAAAAAAGCCGGACTTAATATGATCGCTTGGACGTTAGAACGTTCTGGACCATTAAAAACAGGCGGCGGTTGGTACTATCAATCCATCACAGACGTGACAAAAGATGATGGTGTCATGCTGGAATTATTGGATGTATTGACCAAAGATGTCGGCATCAAAGGTATGTTCTCTGACTGGCCTGCGACTGTCACTTATTATGCAAACTGCATGGGTTTATAAAAACATCCGTTTTATAAAACTCTTTTGATACCGTCCGGCATGTTCTCATTGTCGGACGGTATTTTTTTTACTTAAAAATCAGCAGGTGCTTTGCCCCTTTTGCCTGCCCCCGGTTTCCAATCCATAGACCGTTCAATCCGGCCATCAGGTGTAAAAGCGGCAAGGCATTTTTTCAGGGCCGTAATTTTATCACCATGGGGCCAGACTTTGCTGCGGATATGATCCCACAAAAAACGGTTACACAAACCGCCATAAACTTTGCGATGGAAACGTTCAGCCCGGGATAGCGCACGCTTATAGGCATAATCAATATGATCCTGGGTCAATAAAGGTGGCTTGTCCAGGATGGTAAAATACATTGCCAACACTGATTCATAGCGTGAGCGCCCCTTTTGTGCAGACAATCTATCCGGGGCGGCATCAGGCAAAAGACCCACATCCCCATAGACGCGCGCCCCTTTACCATGGGCAAAAAGACGTAAAAATAACAGTTGATCCGGTGAAACAAGACGGGGATCACAACCGCCAATTTGTTGATAATAGCTTTTCTTAAACAACATACAGGTGGAATTGGCGGGATTATTACGGATAAAAAATTTCAAACCATCTTCCATCACCTCCATATCCGGTTTTGGTGCCGGACGTGTCAACGGATCTTCCCTGCCCTGCCATTCAAAATAGGCAGAATGACCCCAAGCATGATTTACATTTAATTTTTCACAAGCCTCAATTAACCAAATGGAACTGTGCGGTGTTAATAAATCATCCCCATCACAGAGCTTGATCCATTCATGACTGGCCGCTTCAACCCCGGCGTTCGTCCCCCAAGAGGCCCCTAAATTTTCCTGTTCAATGATAATGATTTTTGCATTCAAGTCTTGAGTGCAATCCTTAATCACCTGAACAGAATTATCGCTGGAACCATCATCAACAAAAATATATTCCCGCGTATCAATCTCCACTTGTGCTTCAAGAGAGCGAATGACTTCAGGCAAATATTCTTCTTTATTGAAGACGGTAATAACGTAGGAAACGGCTGTCATCTTTTCTTCTTTATCGTTTCACGTGAAACACAAAAAGACATCCCGGCACGATGGCCGGGATGAACTTTATTCTGATTAACGAGAATTCATCGCATCGAAGAAATCATCGTTGTTTTTGCTGTATTTCAATTTATCCAGCAAGAACTCAATGCCGTCTGTTGTCCCCATCGGATCAAGAATACGACGCAAGACCCACATTTTGGATAATGTATCTTTTGGCACCAAAAGGTCTTCCTTACGGGTACCGGATTTATTGATATCAATGGCCGGGAAGGTCCGCTTGTCAGCAAGCTTACGATCCATGATGATTTCAGAGTTACCTGTGCCTTTGAATTCCTCAAAGATCACTTCATCCATACGTGAACCCGTATCAATCAAGGCGGTAGAAATGATGGTCAAAGATCCACCTTCTTCAATGTTACGTGCAGCACCGAAGAAACGTTTCGGACGTTGCAAGGCATTGGCATCCACACCACCGGTCAATACTTTACCGGAGCTTGGGACACAGGTGTTATAGGCCCGTGCCAGACGGGTGATAGAATCCAACAGAATCACCACATCTTTTTTATGTTCCACTAAACGCTTGGCTTTTGAAATCACCATTTCAGCGACTTGTACGTGACGTGAAGCCGGTTCATCAAAGGTAGAAGAAATGACTTCCCCTTTTACAGAACGCGCCATATCTGTCACCTCTTCCGGACGTTCATCGATCAACAATACGATCAAATAACATTCCGGATGATTGACGGCGATGGAATTCGCAATATTTTGCAGCATGACCGTTTTACCGGTACGTGGCGGGGCCACCAGTAAGGCACGTTGACCTTTACCGATCGGTGAAACCAAATCGATTACACGTGGGGTCATATCTTTAATTTCCGGATCTTCGATTTCCATCTTGAGACGTTCATCCGGATAAAGCGGTGTTAAATTGTCAAAATGAACCCGGTGACGCGCTTTACCAGCGTCTTCAAAGTTGATGTTTTCAACTTTTAACAAGGCAAAATAACGTTCGCCATCTTTAGGGGAACGAATTTGACCTTCAACTGTGTCACCTGTACGTAAAGAAAACTTACGGACCTGGTTCGGGCTGACATAAATGTCATCGGGGCCCGGAAGATAATTTGCTTCCGGTGAACGCAAGAAGCCAAAGCCGTCTTGCAAAACTTCTAAAACACCGCTGCCATAAATGGTCACGTCGTTTTCAGCCAGATTTTTCAAAATCGCAAACAAAAGTTCCTGTTTACGTAGGTTTCCGGCGTTTTCAATTTCCAATTCTTCTGCATAAGCGAGAAGATCTGCGGGTGTTTTGTCTTTTAATTCCTGAAGATTCATATGTGATCTACAACTTGATAAATGATGAGAGATGTCAATTTGTAAAAGAGTTCGATATAAGCGAAGTCGTCTACTCTATTGAAATAAAATGATAATTCTCTGTAAACAGTGACGAAATCTAAGGCGAGGCGTCATTTTGTTCAGAAGATAAGGAAGGAATGAACATCAGCATTACTGCCTGACGTTCTTAAAATAGGTGTACCTTAAAATAGATACTAAAGTCAAGTCATCACAATTAGAATAATATCTATTGTTGCGTTTATAGCGCTCTTTCAGTTTACTAGAGGTCAGCATTTTTTCTAAATAACCAAAAAAGAGCGAAGTCTCATGATTAGAAAAACATTACTCTTGAACGCATTCATTTGCGCAACCTTTCTACTTTCCCACCCCGCAAATGCCGGTGCCGGATATGATCGATTAAAAGCTGCCGGACAAGGCTTAAGCACGGATAAAGTTGATCCAAACGGTGAAGGTGGGGCCGCTGGTAAGGCACCACAAGCCGAACCGGCACAGCATGATGATCTAATTTTCCTAGGTGTCTATGAAACTTATGTTCCCACACGACGTATAAATGCTGCCATCAGCATTTTTGCAGAACCACGCGATTTTAAATTTGGTCATCGTGCCTGTACAAAAATGTTGAAAATACGTGATAAAATAAATACTTATCTCTTTCAACATCCCCCTGAAATGGATAAACGCGGCAATGTTCAAACAAAAGGTATGGATGAAGGCATCCGACAAGCCATCAAAGACGGTCTGAGAACCAAACTTGAATATTTCACCAGTATTTATGTTTTTTCAGGGGAATGGAGCACCTATAAAGCGCCAACTGAAATTAAAGAACTGGGAATGACCGATTGCGCTGGCATGATTGAAAGAAAAGCAGAAATGGATAAAGCATCTAAAAAATAAATCTGCTTGATTAAAACGGTTTTACAATCACCATAATAACAATCACGATCATTAAAATTGTGGGAACTTCATTGATCGACCGATAAAATTTTTCTGATCGTTGATTGTTATCTTTTAAAAAGTCCTGACGACATTTTGCCAAATAAAAATGAAAAACAATCATAAAGAATACGCATAAAAGCTTCACGTGAAGCCAACCTTGAGTCCAGGCATTAATTTCAAATAAAAGCAGAGTGCCAAAAATCGCCGATGAAATCATCGCCGGATACATAATGGCCCGTAACAAACGACGTTCCATAATTTTTAATGTTTCTGATAATTCAGAACCAGCTGCTGCATTACAATGATATACATACAAACGCGGCAGATAAAAAAGCCCTGCCATCCAGGCTATAACTGAAATAACATGAAGCGCTAAAAACCATAAATAACTGTCTTGAAACATATTCTATCCTTTACAAATACAGCGGTTATGTTTTGCTGGACAAAGACGAATATTACCTTCTGGTTTTACACCTAAATCATTTGAAATATGACTTAAAACCAAATCGCGTAATCCTGAAATAAAACTTGGATGTGTCGTCACTGTCGGTGTGCGCATATAAGATGGTACACCAGATTTTTTAGCCAGTTCGCGATATTCAATATCCAATTCAACCAATGTTTCAGAATGTTCAGAAACAAAAGCAATAGGCACAACAATCAACGGTACTTTTTCTTTTCCAGCACGTATAATTTCATCTTCTGTATTCGGACCAATCCATTCTAATGGACCGACACGGCTTTGGTAACTAACCCACCAATCAAGGGCTGGAAGATTAAGTTTTTTTACAACTGCCAAGGCAGTTTGTTCCACCTGCCATTGGTATGGGTCGCCCCCATCTACAATTTTTTTAGGTAATCCATGGGCAGAAAATAAAATACGCGGTTTATCGATATAACAAGTTTGCTCAATTTGTGGCCATAATTTTTCAACAATAGCGTCAGCAAACCCTTCATTGACCGGATAACAGCAAACACTTGTTGTTTTTGCTTTAATTTTTGCCTTTTTTGCCGCCCGATGCCAGTCTTCAAATGACGATCCAGTCGTTGTTGTTGAAAATTGCGGATAAAGAGGCAATAAAACAATATGATCCGGGTCAAATTCTTTTACATAATGCGCACATTCATCACTCATTGGATGCCAATAACGCATGGAAATAAAAGTTTTAACTTCAACACCAGAACCCAGATTTTCAGACAATGATTTTTTCAAAGCCTCAGATTGATCTTGGGTTTGTTCCAACAAAGGTGATTTACCGCCTAAATGCCCATAAATTTCTGCGGCAATGGGGGCCCGGCGCATGGAAATATAACGCGCCAACATCCAACGAATGGGTTGGGGCGCCCCAATAATTGCTTTGTCGTTAAAAAGATTAAACAAGAAAGGTTCAATCGCGTCGACATGATCGGGGCCGCCTAGATTGAATAATATGATGGCAAGCTTCATCTTAATTCTTTCTCATTTCTTTTTTAAACGCAGATCGATTTATTTTTTAAAAGTCTGCACCATTTCAACCACACGCGCGACATTTTCTGGCGGCGTCTGTGGAACAATGCCATGCCCAAGATTGAAAATAAAGGGACCGTTGGTCATTGTTTTTAAAATTTTATTCACTTGAGCTTCCATTTGTGGACCACCTGCAACCACACAAAGGTTATCTAAATTACCTTGAACACAGCATAAAGGCTGTAATTCTTTTGCCGCCCAATCAAGAGGAACGGTTTGATCAATGCTGACCCCGTCCACGCCTGTTTCTAAAACAAACTTTTTATAAAGAACCCCTGCCCCGCGTGGAAAACCTAAAACCGGGATATCAGAATAAGCATCTTTCAGGCGAGATGTAATTTCTTTATTGGGTTCAATGACCCAGCGGTCAAATTCATCTTCCGGTAAAACCCCTGCCCAACTGTCAAAAAGTTGAACGGCTTCAGCGCCAGCTTCAATCTGTTTAGAAAGATATTCTGTTGTAGCTTCTATAAGTAAATTAATTAGTTCCTGAAAGAAATCTGGATCCTGATAGGCGATTAAGCGAATTGTTTCATAATTTTTTGATCCCTGTCCTTCCACCATATAAGTGGCATTTGTCCAAGGTGCACCTGCAAAACCAATAAGTGCTGTCGTTTCTGGAATACCCTTACTTAATCTGGAGACAGTTTCATAGACAGGGGCAAGATGATCATGAATCCCATTTAAGCTCAATTTTGAAAGCTGATCCATGTTACGGATGGGTTCAAGTTTTGGACCCTCACCTTTAATGAATTCGACTTTTTGACCTAGAGCATCAGGGATGGTTAGGATATCTGCAAAAAGAATAGCGGCATCAAAGTTATAACGTCTGAGAGGTTGTAAGGTTACTTCAGTTGCAAGATCAGGGGAATAACAGAAATTGAGGAAGTTTTTGGATTTGGCACGTGTTTCCAGATATTCGGGAAGATAGCGTCCAGCTTGGCGCATCAACCAAATGGGTGGACGTTCGGTTGTTTCACCTTTGAGTGCACGAAGAAACAGTTTTTCTGTTGAGGCCATTATTTTTTACTTCCCTTGAAATCTGTAAGTTTGGAGAGTTATTCACAGTTCAATAACATTAGTAAAGGTTATTTTCTTTAGGATGTTGTTGTTGTTGTGCCTGTGGATAACGGGGATCAAATTTAATCCACAGGATGTCCCCGTATGGCGGATGTTTTTGTTCTAAATATGGCTGAAGTGGAGTCGCGCTTGTGGATTTAAAAAAATGGGTATGGAGTCGATAGCGAAATTATGGCGAGTCGTTCTTCCTTGCTTTAATAATGGGGATAATGGGGATAAGTTTTATAAAAAAGGCTTTTGTCCCCCGTTTGACAAAGGGTACAAATAGTTATCCAGAGTGCAGTAACACACAGGACAACATGCAAGATAACAGGGGTGAATTTGTGTGTTGTTTATAAATAACCAACTTATCCCCATGTTGGACGAAGTTATGAACAACTACCATATCCATCTTGTATCCGATTCGACGGGTGAAACGATTGAAACATTGGCCCGTGCCTGTATTGCCCAATTTAGTGATATTACGGTCTGTGAAAACGTCTGGACTTTGGTCCGCACCAGTGGACAAGTGTCTAAGGTTCTTAATGCGGTTAAAAATCATCCCGGTGTGGTGATTTTCACCATGGTTGATCGTGGATTACGCACTCAATTAGAAAAAGGCTGTGAAAGTTTAGGCGTGCCTTGCATTGCGGTTTTAGATCCGATTATGGCGTCTTTAAAAGATTATTTTCATACTGAAGCCATGTTTAAACCAGGTCTACAGCACGAAATGGATCAAAATTATTTTGATCGTATTGAAGCCATGCATTTCGCCTTGGCCCATGATGATGGTCAATCAACCCATGAAATTCATAAAGCTGATGTGATTTTATTGGGGGTGTCGCGCACATCAAAAACACCAACCTGTGTGTATTTGGCCAATAAAGGGATCAAAGCAGCCAATATCCCCATCGTGCCGCAATGTCCGTTGCCAACGGATTTAAGTGATCCTAAATTTTCAAAATGTTTGATTGTGGGCTTAACCAAAGACCCGCGCCGTTTGGTACAAGTACGTAAAAATCGTCTGAGCATGTTAAATGAAACCTCGCAAACCAATTATATTGATCTTGATACGGTTGCCAGCGAAGTCCAGTTTGCCCGTAAGCTTTGTAACAAAAACAGCTGGCCCATGATTGATGTGACACGTAAATCTATTGAAGAAACGTCAACGGCCATTATCAATATGAAAATGAAGCGTGATCAAGCCTATGAAGACAGTAACTGGGATGACGAATGAAGCTTATTTTAGCATCAGCATCAAAATCGCGCGCTGAATTATTGCAAAATGCCGGGTTGGATATGACCTGTATGGCAAGTCATCTGGATGAAGATCTGATCAAAGCCGAAGGCTTGACTGTTGAAGAAACGGCAATCAAATTATCAAAAGCCAAAGCTGCCTTTGTGTCACAAAATCAAAAAGATGCGTATGTGATTGGGGCTGATCAGATGATGGCATGTGAAGGACAACGCTTTGATAAGCCGACATCTTTGGCTCAAGCGAAAGAACAGCTCCAGTTTTTAAGTGATAAAACCCATCATTTAATCAGTGCAGTCTCTATTATGCGCAATAATGAGTGTTTATGGTCCCATGTGGATGTGGCAAGTTTGCAGATGCGTGCGTTAAGTGATGATTTTATAGAAGATTATCTGACTAAGATTGGCGACGATGTTTTGACCACTGTTGGTGGCTATCGGTTGGAAAGTTTGGGTATTCAGTTATTTCATAAGATAGAGGGTGATTATTTCACCATTTTAGGGTTGCCTTTGCTGCCTGTGTTGGATTTTTTAAGACATGAAAATGTCATTGAGTAGAAAGTAAAAAAATATGATTTTATCGGGAAAAGCCAGTGTGGCCGGTGTGATCGGTTGGCCGGTTGGTCATTCAAAATCACCTAAAGTCCATGGCTATTGGTTGGATAAATATAACATTGACGGCACTTATATCCCCTTACCCGTTTCCCCTGATGATTTTGAACAGGTGGTTCTGTCTTTAAAAGCTGCTGGCTTTAAAGGGGCAAATGTTACGGTACCCCATAAAGAAAAAGCGCTGGCCTTGGCAGATGTGGCGACAGAACGTGCCCGTCAAATTGGTGCGTCCAATACATTGATCTTTCAAGAAGATGGATCAATTTTGGCAGATAATACAGATGGCTATGGTTTTTATGAAAATTTACGACAAGCGGCACTGGATTGGAAAGCTGAAACAGGACCCGCTGTGGTTTTAGGTGCAGGCGGAGCGGCCCGTGCGATTTTGGTGGCATTGGCCCAAGCCGGTGTGCCAGAAATTCGTTTAGCCAACCGCACACGTGCACGTGCAGAAAAATTGGCAGAAGAACTTGATGCCCCCATCACCGTTGTTGATTGGGAAAAACGCGAAACCGCTTTAGCAGATTGTACGCTTTTAACCAACACCACCACCTTGGGAATGAGCGGACAAGCCTTGTTGGAAATTGATATTTTCGATATGCCCAAAACGGCGGTGGTCACTGATATTGTTTATACCCCGTTATTGACCAATCTTTTGGAAAAAGCCCATGCTCATGGCTGCCCCATTGTGGATGGGCTGGGCATGTTATTACATCAGGCACGACCGGGTTTTCATGCCTGGTTTGGCACCGACCCGGAAGTTGATAAAGATTTGCGTGCCTTTGTTTTGGAGGGCTGATGTATATCTTAGGACTAACAGGCTCAATTGGCATGGGGAAAAGTGCAACGGCGAAGATGTTTCGCCAATGTGGTGTACCTGTTCATGATGCTGATGCCACAGTGCATGTCCTGATGGGGCCAAAGGGCCGCGCAACGCTTAAGATTGCACGGGCCTTTCCCGGTTGCTTGAATGATCAAGGCGGGGTGGATCGTCAAAAACTGGGCGCACAGGTTTTTGGTCATGATGCCCAACTTAAAAAACTGGAAGCCATTTTACACCCCATGGTGCGTGCAGAAGAACGTAAGTTTTTAAGACGCGCCCATTTAAAACGTGCAAGTCTGGTTGTGTTGGATATTCCCCTTCTTTTTGAAACAGAGGGACAAAAACGATGTGACGGCGTTGTTGTTGTCAGCGCCTCAAAAATCATTCAACGACAGCGCGTTCTTGCCCGTGCCGGGATGACAGAAGATAAATTTAACGCAATCTTAAAAAAGCAAATACCTGATGTTGAAAAACGCCGTCGCGCTGACTTTATTATTTTAACGGGAAATGGCTATCGCAGCGCCCGAACGCAGGTCAAAAAAATTATTGGCCTCATAAAAGGGATGTATCCATGAATAAAGCAGAAAAATTTAAAGCGCTTCATCATCAATCCACGCCTTTTATATTGCCTAATGTCTGGGATGCTGGTGGGGCCTATTTGGTGGAACGTATGGGATTTTCGGCCATTGCCACCACAAGTGCAGGTATTGCTTATTCTAACGCGCTGCCGGATGGTTCTGTTTTAGCGACAGACCTGATTTTTAAAACGATTGCAAAAATTGTTCAGGTCGTCAGTTTACCTGTCACTGCTGATATCGAAAACGGGTATGGTGACATTGCAGGCAGTATTAAAAAGCTTAAAGCTTTAGGGGTTGTAGGTGCCAATATTGAAGATGCTGTTGGTGAAAACTTGGATGATTTACTTCCATTTCAAGAAGCAGTGGCTGCGGTTGTGGCTGCAAAAGCGGCTGGCGGAGATGATTTTGTTTTAAATGCCCGCACGGATACTTTTTTGACAGGTCAGCCTGATGCGTTGAAGTTGGCTATTGAACGTGGGAATGCTTTTGTTGAAGCCGGGGCAGATTGTATTTTTATCCCCGGTGCCAAAGAAAAGGCCGATATTGCAACATTGGTCAAAGAAATTCCCGCTCCGATTAATATTGTTGCCGGCTTGTCTGGCACTCCTTTAAGTCTTAAAGAATATGGTGCTTGCGGGGTTAAGCGGATCTCTACCGGGGGATCACTGATGCGGC
>JABXIC010000265.1 GCA_013373265.1 Methylocystaceae bacterium
CCAATGCCTTTGCCACCGGGCGCAATCCAGAAAACGCTGCTGTTGCAGCGACAACGGGCCTGTTAAATATGTTATCGGCAGAAGAAATTGCGGGTGTCATGGCGCATGAACTGGCCCATGTGAGAAACCGTGATACCTTGATCATGACCATCACCGCCACCATTGCCGGGGCCATCTCCATGCTGGCGAACTTTGCCTTTTTCTTTGGCGGCAACAGCCGCAACAATCCATTGGGCATGATCGGGACCCTTTTGATCATGTTTCTTGCCCCCATGGCCGCCATGGTCGTGCAGATGCTGATCTCCAGAACCCGCGAATATGAAGCCGACCGCATTGGTGCAGAAATTTGCGGCCATCCGCTGTGGTTGGCCAGTGCGCTGAATAAATTGGATAAAGGGGCCTCTTTGGTGGACAACCACGCCGCAGAAGACAACCCGGCGACTGCCCATATGTTTATTGTCAATCCTTTACATACCCGCAAGACTGACAGTTTGTTTTCCACCCATCCCAATATGGAAAACCGCATCGCCGCGCTAAAGGAAATGGCACAAAAACAACCGCCCAAACGGACCAAACGATCCCGCATCCCCAGCACCAACCAACCCACACGCGGCCCCTGGGGATAGAACCTTTTAATTATGAGGGTGACATCTCATCATTAATTTTATACACAAGCTTTCCCCCCTTTAATTGAAAGCCAGCCTTGATGTTTGATCTGACCCTCATCCTGCTTTTTTTACCAACCTCCTTTTTTATCTCCATCACACCGGGCATGTGCATGACCCTGTCGCTGACCCTGGGCCTGACCATTGGTCTGCGACGTACTTTTTGGATGATGTGGGGCGAACTGGTTGGCGTTGGTTTGGTGGCGGTTTCTGCCGCCATTGGTGTGGCAGCCGTGATGTTGAAATACCCGGAATTTTTCACCATCTTCAAATGGGCCGGCGGGGCGTACCTTGGTTGGTTGGGCGTGCAAATGTGGCTGTCACGTGGAAAAATGGCAATTAAACTGGATCGTAGCCAAGAAACCCCCGTGACCCGCAAAGCTCTTGCCTTACAAGGATTTATGACAGCGGTTGCCAATCCCAAAGGCTGGGCTTTTTTCGTCACCTTATTGCCGCCGTTTCTGGATGCAACAAAACCCATGACAACGCAAATTGCCCTGCTCGTCACCGTATTGTTGATTGTAGAACTGGCCTGCCTGATCCTTTATGCCAGTGGCGGCCGTTCCATGCGCCATTTTCTAGAAAAAGGCGGTAACGTGCGCATCATGAACCGCATCGCCGGCACACTCATGATCGGTGTGGGGCTTTGGTTGGCGACAGGGTAAGCTTGAAGCTATAAACGCATTTCAGCAGAATCAAACACCACTGTCTTCTTTGGGTGGCTCCTCTGATTTTTCGCCCCCTTCAATGGATAAAAGCAGCATCATGATATTTGTCGCTTGTTGACTGGCCTCATCATGCTGTTTCATCCGCCCTTCTTCTTCAAAGATCTTCATGGAAACCCGATAAGACTGCATAGCCTCACCGAGAAGAGATGTGTCCGATTTATTCAGGGCAAGGGCATATTTACAATCGGCCAGTTGTTTAACAATTTCTGCCCAACGCACCGGGGATTTATGCTGAGGGAAATTTTCTAAAATATATTCAACGATATCAACAGCACCTTCAAAATCTTCCGGTTTATCCGTCAGTTTTGCCAGATAATATTGCGCCCATGCCTGATTGCTATTAGCCCTGACCCAGGCAAAATAATTTCTTTGGTCATAATAAATATCAGCGGCTTTACCAAAATAAATATAAGCCAGCTTCAAGTCTTTTAAGTTTTCAGTGTCACGCCCGCGTTCTTCAGAAAGCAAGGCACCATTATGGTAAGCGTTCGCCAACTCCTCTTTATAGGGCGTTCCTTTCAGACTTTTTGCAATTTCCACATAACTATTCATCGCCTTTTGCTGCAAGTCCGGACGATTAAAAGCTTTTGCGGCATGGACATCATTATCAGCAAGTGCTGAAACAACTTTAGCCCAATCCTTTAGCATTGTTTTTTTATCAAAATATTTTTGTGCTTCTAACAATGCATTTTTGCCCAAAATGAGGTTGCCGACCTCCTTTGTGTGCTCAAAATGGGTCACGTAAGCGACCCCCAAATTATAATGTATGCTTGCCCAATACCCGGGATCCGTCTCTTTATCAATTATTTCAATGATATGCTGGAACGTCTCAAGAGCCGCTTCGCTATAGGTCGGGTCCTTATTGGTATTTGCAAGTTCTATATACAATCCACTGATACGGTTATAGTATCTGGATTTTGTAGAAACACTGTCCACCTGCCCTAAATAAGGTATCGCCCGTTGTAAAATGGCTAAAGCTTGTTCTAACCCTTTGACCCCGCGATAATCGCGTGCCCAACTTTCTGCATATTCAGCCTGATCGATCACATACTCCACATAAATTTCAGCCGGAAAATTCTTGGCGATCTTAATGGCTTTACCCATTGTCTTCATGGCCGCCTCAAAATCACTATTTGCAGCTTGTGCTTTAGCCTGTTCAACATAACTCGCCATTGTCAGCATACTGACACATTCTGCACTCTGGGCATTGACACCAGAACAATCTTGCGGCAAGACCATGGAAAAAGCTGGTGTTGTGGCAAACAAAGCGACCATAATACCCGCGAAAATGAAGTTTCGTCTCATCAGAAATCTCTACAACGGTATTGACTATTTTCAATACTACTTAATATCGTACAATAACGAAAGAAACAAAAATGCCCCGTCGTGTCGCCTATGATGTCTTGTGCCAGGTTTTAGGGAAAAAGCGCCCGTTGGATGAGGCTTTCAACAGCCATCCCCATCTGGAAAAGCTTTCACCCAAGGCCAAGGCTTTTTCGCGCGCGTTAGTGACTTCTTCCTTACGTCATAAAGGCTTTATCGACCATTTGATTGACGCTTGTCTGGATAAACGCCCCAAAGGGGCCGCGCGCGATGTGCTTAACATCATGCGTCTGGGGGTGGCACAGCTTTATTTTATGCATGTACCCCCGCACGCTGCTGTAAACGAAGCACTCAAACTGGCACCCTACGCCAAGCTGATACAATATAAAAACCTGATCAATGCGGTCTTAAGACGTATAGACCGTGAAAAACAGGACTTCCCGCCTGAAGAGATTGCGCGCAAAAATATCCCTGACTGGCTTTATGAAAGCTGGGTCAATGCCTATGGGGAAGAAACCGCACTGGATATCGCCATCGGTCATTTAAAAGAAGCCCCGCTGGACATCACACCCAAATATGCAGATGAAGCCGTCATTTGGGCCAAACGTCTGGAAGGCACGGTACTGGCAAATGGCACGGTGCGCACTGAAATCGGTGGACGTATCGAAGAATTGGACGGCTATGGCAACGGGTCATGGTGGGTGCAAGATGCCGCCGCCTCTCACCCCGTTAAAATGCTGGGCGATATCAAGGGTAAAACCGTGCTGGACCTCTGCGCTGCACCGGGGGGCAAGACCATGCAACTGGCCG
>JABXIC010000068.1 GCA_013373265.1 Methylocystaceae bacterium
CGTGAAACCCGCGTGATGTCTTTGCGTACCCGTTTGTCAAACTTGGGTAACGTCTTGGATGAAGGACCGGATCAATGCCAAGTGGTGCAATTGGAATCACCGTTTTTGAATTCTACTGAATTTCATGCATTGAAAAAATATCTGGGTGATGATGCGATTGAAATCGATTGCTTATTTAATCCTAAAAAAGAAACGTTGCGTGAATCCATTGACCGTATCCGCCATGAAGCAGAAATGTCTGTGCGCGGTGGCAAAAAACATATCATTTTGACCGATGAGCGTATGTCTAAAGACATGGCCCCGATCCCGATGATCCTGGCGGCTGGTGCGGTTCATAGCTATTTGGTGCGTCAACAATTGCGCACATTTACATCTGTGAACGTGCGTTCTGCTGAAGCGTTGGATGTTCAATATTATGCTGTGCTGATCGGTGTTGGTGCAACGACTGTGAACGCGTATATGACAGAAGAAGCCATTGCGTCACGTCACGCAAAAGGGCTCTATGGTGATTTGTCGTTTGAAGAATGCGTTGAAAATTACAAAATCGCCATCAATAAGGGTTTGTTGAAAACAATGTCTAAAATGGGCATTGGCGTCATCAGTTCTTATCGTGGGGGCTACGCCTTTGAATCGGTGGGTCTGTCACGTTCCGTTGTGGCGGAATTTTTCCCGGGTATGACATCACGTATTTCCGGTATCGGGTTGAAAGGCCTGCAAGACAAGATCATGGAAATGCATGATAAAGCTTATGGTGAAGATGGACCGTTGGCTCAAGGTGGCTTCTATCGTTATCGTGCAACGGGTGAACGTCACGCGCATGATCCGATTTTGATCCATAAATTGCAGGATGCTGTGGCCACGGAAAGCTATTCTAAATATCGTGAATATGCCGATGGTGTGAACGGTCGTAAACCGATGATGCTGCGTGATCTGTTGGATTTCCAATCTGATCGTGATCCGATTTCTGTTGATCGTGTTGAATCCATCACGGAAATCCGTCGTCGTCTCTGTGCACCTGCGATTTCAATCGGTGCTCTGTCGCGCGAAGCGCATGAAACTTTAGCAATTGCCATGAACCGTATCGGGGCGAAATCAAACTCCGGTGAAGGTGGGGAAGACAGCGAACGCTTTAAACCACGTAAAAACGGTGACAACGCAAACTCCGCTGTAAAGCAAGTGGCGTCTGGTCGATTTGGGGTGACGGCAGAGTATCTTAACAACTGTCAGGAACTTGAGATCAAAGTTGCACAAGGGGCAAAACCGGGTGAAGGCGGACAGTTGCCGGGCTTTAAAGTTTCTTTGGAGATTGCCAAACTTCGCCATTCTACACCCGGCGTGACATTGATTTCACCGCCACCGCACCACGATATTTATTCTATCGAGGATCTGGCACAGTTGATCTATGACTTAAAACAGATCAACCCGGATGCGCGCGTCTGTGTGAAACTGGTGGCGCGTTCCGGTGTTGGGACTATTGCAGCAGGTGTGGCCAAGGCCGGTGCAGATACCATCCATATTTCCGGCTATGACGGCGGGACCGGGGCATCGCCACAGTCTTCCATCAAATATGCTGGTTTGCCGTGGGAAATGGGTCTGTCCGAAGTCAATCAGGTTCTGACGCTCAATAAATTGCGTCATCGTATTAAACTGCGTACGGATGGCGGTTTCCGCACAGGTCGTGACGTGGTGATTGCCGCCATGTTGGGTGCTGAAGAATTTGGGATCGGTACGACATCCTTGATTGCGATGGGTTGTATTATGGTGCGTCAGTGCCATTCCAACACTTGTCCGGTCGGCGTTTGTACGCAAGACCCTGAACTGCGCAAGAAATTTACAGGTTCTGCGGCCAAGGTCGTTAACCTCTTTACCTTTATTGCAGAAGAAGTCACAGAAATCCTTGCGTCTCTGGGGTATTCAAAACTCGAAGATGTCATTGGTCGTTGTGATCTGTTGACACAAGTGGGCCGTGGTCGTGAAAATCTTGATGACCTTGACCTTAACCCACTGTTGGCACAAGCCGACACAGGTGACACACCGCGCTTCTGTACATTGACAGAACGCAACCCTGTGCCCGATACGCTTGATGCGCAAATCATCAAGGATGCTAAAAACGCCATTCACGGTGGTGAAAAGATGCAACTGTTCTATACCATCAAGAACACACATCGTTCTGTGGGGACATCAACCAGTTCCATCATCACCCGTAAATATGGCATGAAGGGGTTGGAACCGGATCATCTGACGGTGCGTATGCGCGGTTCTGCCGGTAACTCTTTGGGGGCCTTTGCGGTTCAGGGCCTGAAGCTTGAAATCTTTGGCGATGCCAATGATTATGTGGGTAAAGGTTTGTCTGGTGGTACAATTGTGGTCCGCCCGATGGTTTCCAGTCCATTGAAGTCGAATAAGAACACAATTGTGGGTAATACTTGCCTTTATGGGGCGACAGCAGGTAAGCTGTTTGCGTCTGGTCAAGGTGGTGAACGCTTTGCTGTTCGTAACTCTGGTGCGACAGCCGTTATTGAAGGTATTGGTTCTAACGGATGTGAATATATGACCGGTGGAACCGTTGTTGTCTTGGGCGAAGTTGGTGCAAACTTCGGTGCAGGCTTCACAGGCGGTATGGCTTTCGTTTATGATGCGGATGGCACATTTGAACATCGCGTTAACCCGGACAACGTGATTTGGCAACGTATTGAAGTTGACCATTATGAAAACATACTCAAAGACTTGATCTTTGAGTATGTGAAAGAAACCCATTCCCAACACGCTGAACAACTCTTGCAGGATTGGGAAATGGAAAAAGGCAAAATCTGGCAGATTATCCCGAAAGAGATGGTCACAAAGCTTGATATCCCTGCAACAAAGGATGTCGCTGCCAAGAAAACGGCCTGATGCAAATTCGCCTCTTGAAGTATAAGAGGTGTACGAAAAACAAGTTACAGTCTCTCGTGACTTGTTTACTGGAGTTGAAATATCAGGGACGATTATTTCAATTCCGCTTGAATACCCGCAACGGTATTCATCCCTAACCAAGACTTGAGGCGGATTGGCAACTTTCCGCCTCTTTTTTTTGTCTTTTCAAACCGTTAAAAACAAGGTATTCCAAGTGACATTGTGCAATGCACTTATCTAATATTCAGAGTAATAATGAGACGTCTGTATCATCTATCTTTTGAGCCTGCGTGCCGTAAAATTCGTTTGGTTTTAGCCGAAAAGAAACTGGAATTTTCCTGTGTTCAAGAACCGGTGTGGGAAAGACGTGAAACTTTTTTGGCGTTAAATCCTGCCGGAGACGTCCCTGTTTTGGTGGAACCGGAAGGCCGTCCTCTGTGGGATGACTTTACCATCTGTGAATATCTGGAAGAGGTCTATCCCAATCCGACAATGTTGGGGAACACACCGGATCAACGCGCTGAAGTACGCCGCCTTATGGCCTGGTTTGACCGTAAATTCGGCCGTGAAGTGTCTGACAATCTGGTCGGAGAAAAAATTCGCAAACGTTTTATGGGCAAAATGACGCCAAATTCTTCAGCCATTCGTGCAGGCAAGCAGAATATTCATTATCACCTTGATTACATTGCGTATTTAACCGAACAACGCAATTGGCTGGCGGGGAGTGACCTGTCTTTGGCAGATATTACGGCAGCGGCTCATATCTCGGTTATAGATTATTTGGGGGACATCCCGTGGGCGCAACATCCCGGTGCACAGGCTTGGTACGCACGTTTTAAATCCCGTCCCGCCATGCGCGACATTTTAGCGGATAATTTTTCTGGTATTAAACCGTCTGCGCATTATGCGGATTTGGATTTTTAAGCTTACCTAGGGTTTAAAAATGTTTTATGTATTTCCCTATTAGGAATAGGAGAAATACAATGAAGAAAATTCAATATATTTTAACCGCTCTGGCTATGGTTATGTTAACAGCATGTTCAGGCAATGTAAAAAATCTGTCTGTTGAGTCAAATTACAAATATGCTGGCCAGCAATATGGCGCTGTTAATATCGACACATCAAAAGCGACCATTTCTGATGATGGTTCCTTTGATAAGGTTGCGCTTAAAAAGAAAATTCAAGAAATCTTGGAAAAAGAAAATTTGATTAAGTCAACGTCTGCAGAAACAATTCGTGTAGATATTAAAAACGTTCGCCTGCGTTCAGAAGGTGCAGCCGTTTTGTTAGGCTTTTTAGCTGGTGCCGACTCTTTAGAAGGGACTGTGACGCTCTTGGGCAAGGATGGCGAAATTGTAAACCAATTTGATATTGATGCCTCTTATGCCGCAGGTGGTTTCATTGGTGGACAAGATGGCACGCGGATGGAATGGCTCTATGGTAAATTCGGTGAATTAACGGCACAAACCATTAAAGGGTAATATCTTTATAGAAAGGGGTCGTCTTTATGAAGGGCGTTCCCTTTCTTGTATTTGCAAGTTGGACAACCAATCTAGTTCCAACTGAATATGATTGAGTTTATATGTATTTTGGCGATGCTGTTGGTGTTGGTTTAAGGGGCAATGGATGCAGTTGGTTTGTATGAAATCAAGTTGGTTCTGATAATATTGGACGAGTTGTTGAATGACGTTACCCTGAATCGGTTGGGGTAAGGTTTCTAAAAAAGCAGATTTTAAGACTAAGAGCGTGTTTATTAATAATCTGTCACGCGTTAATGGTTTTTGTAGCAAATTGAAATACCGTTTGATCCCGATGGCATTGATAGAAAAATATTGTGTCTTTTCAAATTCCCATGTGATAACGGCCTGCGCTTGAAGCAAACGTGTTAATGCGTGGGTTAATACGTCGCGCGTTGGTTGCCAACTGCCTGTGTCAAAGCTACGAACGACTTTTAACAGACTATTTTCTGAATGTCCGTCATTAAAGAGTATTCCCAAAATACAAAGTTCTGTGACTTCATTACAGGTTAAATCCTGATTTAAACGTAAATCATTTTGAAATGATGTCATGGAGGAATCCTCTCTATTAATTGATAATGATTATTAATTGCATATAAGCATCGTTTCTGTCAAATATCTTTTGAAATAAATTGTGCAAAATGGTTCATACAAACTTTTACAATTATTATGATGTTCGCTCGTCGAACATTTGTTATAAGCATTTATCTGAAAAGACTCTTGCACTCCCTAGAGGTGTAAGAAAAACTATATGCGGACCTTTTTGCTTTTAAGTAAAACTGTCCGCATTTTTTTTGAAGAAGGATAATGATCGTGTCTGATATGCCTAAACTGAGTGATGCCACACTGGACTTAAGTGACCGTGTTGCGACCCTGACATTTATGCGCAATGATGTGCGCAACGCTTTAACCGGGACAAATTTGATTGATGATATCCTGACTACCATTGATTGGGTCAATAAGGCTGGGGATGATGTGTCTGTTTTGATCATGACTGGTGATGGTGCAGCTTTCAGTGCAGGCGGTAATGTCAAGGATATGCAAGAACGTGCCGGTGATTTTGCCGGTGATGTGGAAGAAGTGCAAAGCCGCTATCGTCAAGGCATTCAACGCATTCCGCTGGCGATTCATAAATGCGAAGTGCCGATACTTGCGGCGGTTAATGGCGCGGCTGTTGGGGCGGGGTTTGATGTGGCCAATATGTGCGATATCCGTATTGCGTCTACCAAGGCAAAATTCGGGGAGACTTTTGTTAATCTTGGGATCATTCCAGGCGATGGCGGTGCCTATTTCTTGCAACGCCTGATCGGTTATCAGAAAGCGGCGGAACTGACTTTTACAGGGCGCATTATTGATGCGAACGAAGCCAAAGAAATGGGCGTTGTCTTGGAAGTGGTGGAACCGGATCAATTAATGGTGCGCACACAGGAATTGGCCAAACAGATTGCAGCGAAACCAGCCCAAGCCCTGCGCTTTACCAAACGTCTGATGAAAATGGGGCAACGCATGGAATTGCCTGATTTTCTTGATCTCTGCGCTTGTTTTCAAGGCATGTGTCATAATTCAGATGAACATATGGTCGCGGTTGAAAAAATGATTGCGATGATGAAGAAGTAAGGTGTTCGCTTGCGTGACAATTAGCTTCTCAGGTTGTTTTTCATGATCAAGAGCGTATTTGCCAAATCGTCCAGTTCTTTTGTGGACAAGCCGGATATAGCGATTTTTTTGACTTCAGAAGAAACCTTTTCAAGCTCTTCCAGTAGGGGGCGGCCTTCGTCGGTGATAAATACGCGGATGAAGCGGCGATCTTGTGCATCCGGTACCCGGCGAATAAAGCCTCTTTGCTCCATTCGATCAAGCAGTCGACCAACAGAAGAGCGCTCAATATCCATTTTCTCAGCCAGTTCTGATTGGGAGATACCGTCTTTTCTGTCTAAAATTGCCAAGGCCAGCCACTTCATGCGGGTCAGGTTATAAGGTTGAACTTTTGCATCGATCAGCACACGCAGTTGATGGGCAACATCATGCAGTAAAATGGCAATGGTGTTCTCGTCTTTGCTGATCATAAAAAGCCCCTATGAGAAAAGATCTGAGGATGAGATTGAAGGCGTTTAAATATTTATGAGTAAATAGTTGCAATGTCAACTATTGCAATGACAAATAAAATTGTGTCATATAAGGAGAGTTCCCCCCATTTGCAGGATCATCATGTCGAACAACACATGGCATTTATTTATTCCCAAAATCATCACCACTTTACGTGCCGGGTATGGCTTGCACGATTTGAAAGATGATGCAATCGCCGGGTTGACGGTTGCTATTGTTGCGTTACCACTGGCAATGGCTTTAGCAATTGCATCGGGTACCAGCCCTGAAAAGGGCTTGATCACGGCCATTGTCGCCGGGTTCTTAATCTCTTTATTGGGAGGTAGCCGTTTTCAGATCGGTGGGCCAACCGGGGCTTTTGTTGTGGTGGTTTTCAATACCATTCATAACTTTGGGTATGACGGATTGGTGATTGCAACCCTTATGGCGGGAGGTGTTTTGGTTCTGGCGGGGGTATTGCGTCTGGGCACCTATATTAAATATATCCCTCATCCGGTTGTTACGGGCTTTACATCCGGTATTGCGGTGATTATTGCGACCAGCCAGATCAATGATTTTCTGGGCCTGAGTTTGCAAAACCTACCCGCAGATTTTCTGGAAAAGATTGCTATATTGGGTGAAGGGGTGAGTCGGATTGATCCGCAAGTCTGTGCGGTTTCGATAGGGAGTTTGCTGATTATTTTGGGTTGCCGAAAATTCTTGCCCAAATATCCTGCCTTTTTGATTGCGATTGTTAGCGCAACTCTCATGACCATGCTTTTGCCTGTGCCTGTGGAAACCATCGGCAGCAAATTTGGTGCGATAACGCAAAACTTACCGATGCCACATATACCGGATATGACCTGGCAAAAAGTTTCCTTGCTTCTGCCCAGTGCCTTAACCATTGCCTTTCTAGCCGGGATTGAATCTTTGTTATCAGCGGTGGTTGCCGATGGTATGACAGGAGCAAAGCACCGTTCCAATTGTGAATTGATCGCCCAAGGGATTGCCAACTCGGCGTCTGCCCTGTTTACAGGTATGCCGGCAACGGGCGCCATCGCACGGACTGCCACTAATATCCGATCAGGGGCCAAGTCACCGATTTCAGGGATCATACATGCTGTTTCCTTGTTGGCTTTTATTCTTTTTCTTGCCCCGCTGGCGTCTTATATTCCTTTGGCTTGTTTGAGCGCCATTTTGATGGTGGTGGCCTGGAATATGAGCGAAATTGGCAAGTTTATTCATCTGTTCAAAGCCCCGATTGGGGACCGTCTTGTACTGGTGGCTACGTTCCTGTTGACGGTCCTGGTTGATTTGAATGTGGCGATCGAGGTGGGGGTTGTTGCTTCAGCCATCCTCTTTATGCATCGCATGGCCAATGCCGTGGAAGTCCAAACCCATGGGCATATCATTCAAAAAGATCAGGATGATGCAACAAATGCCGACATGAGTTTTCCGCCCTTGCCGGAAGGTGTGGTGAGTTACCATTTAAACGGTCCTTTTTTCTTTGGTGCGGCGGAACGTATGATCGAGGCGTTGGTTCGTTCAGGTCAGAAACCGAATGTCATTATTCTTGATATGCGTGACGTGCCTTTTATTGACGCAACCGGATGCAGTGCTTTATCCGCTTTTGTGGAAAGAACGCGCATCGGCGGGGTTTGGTTGATTTTAAGCCGGGCCAATGACAATGTTGTTCAGACGTTGACTGATATGAAGGTGACGAAAGACAAACCCCACATCAAGTTTACCCCAAGCTTTACAGAAGCGAGAGTTTTGTCTTCAGAACTTTCAATGGTGAAAGAAGGGGCAAATTATAATATTTAAGCGAAGAATATAGGGTGTCTAATTTTTGTTTAAAAAAGGACATGGGTATTTTCGTGAAGGGCGATATATTGGTTGGCACCATTGTTCTGAAGGAGGCCCTGTAGATGGCTGGGAAGCAAAGACAAATTACACTGCGATTTATGGCTGAACCGGCGGATCAAAATTTTGGTGGTAAAGTCCATGGCGGGGCGGTGATGAAGTGGATTGATTTAGCCGCTTATGCCTGTGCAGCGGGATGGAGCGGCAAATATTGTATCACGGCTTATGCAGGGGGCATTCGTTTTGTCGAACCCATTCATGTCGGCAGCATCGTTGAAGTCGGTGCACGTATTATCTATACGGGTCGCAGTTCTATGCATATCGGGATTGATGTGCGCGCAGGGGACCCTAAAAGTGATGAAAAGCATCTGACCACCCATTGCATTGTCATTATGGTTGCCGTTGATGATGTCGGGCGTCCGTCAAGCGTGCCGGAATGGGTCCCTGAAAGTGAAGATGATAAAGAACTTCACGCCGCCGCCATTCGCTTAATGGATATGCGCAAAAAAATTGGTGCGGAAATGGAAGCCCATGTGAAGCCCCATGTGGCTAACTCATAGGGTGGCGTGCAGACATGGCGGCGCTTAAGGTGCCGTCATCCAGATAATCCAGTTCACCGCCTACAGGTACGCCATGGGCAAGGCCGGAGATTTGAACGTTACAGTTTTCCAGACAGTCGGCGATATAATGGGCGGTGGTTTGACCGTCAACAGTGGCGCTGGTGGCAAGGATCACTTCTTTTACTGCTTCGTCTGAAGCACGTTGCACCAACGTATCAATTTTTAAATCTTCCGGGCCGATGCCATCCAGGGCAGAAAGTGTCCCGCCCAGCACATGATAGCGTCCTTTAAAGTTGCCGGATCGTTCCAAGGCCCAGAGGTCTGACACATCCTGCACCACACAAATGATACTGTCATCACGGCGCGTGTCTGTACAAATTTCGCACGGGTCAGCCGCGTCGATATTGCCACAGACAGAACAGGTTTTGACGTTGCTTTCCACCCGCGCCAAGGCTTGGGCCAAGGGCGCGAGTAAAACTTCTTTCTTTTTCACCAGATGCAAGGCGGCACGGCGTGCTGATCTGGGGCCCAAGCCGGGAAGCTTGGACAGTAGTTGGATCAGTTGTTCGATTTCCGGTGCAGCCATGGGGATCAGAACGGCAAGGACATACCCGGTGGCAATTGCATACCGCCCGTGATTTCTGTCATGCGTTGATTGACCTCTGTTTCCATTTTGGCTTTGGCATCAGCCATGGCTGCAACGATCAGATCTTCCAGAACTTCTTTGTCTTCCGGGTCCACAATGGCTTTGTCGATATCAATTTTTTTGAGATCGCCTTTACCCGAGATTACAACATTGACCATGCCACCGCCTGCGGTGCCGAAGATTTCAAGTTCATTTAAACCATCTTGAAATTCCTGCATCTTGGCTTGCATTTTTTGCGCCTGTTGCATCATTTTTGCCATGTTTTTCATGGGTTATTCATCTCCATCAGTATTGTCGGGATCGCCCGGATTGGCTTCAATTTGGATAACCGCATCCGTTTGATCCAGTTTAATTTCATGTACTTTTTCAATCACACTACCGGGAAAGGTGGTGAGAATTTCATTGACCAGCGGGTGCTGGGATACTTCATGTTTGCGTTTGGCTTCAACCTCATCGCGCACCTGGGCCAAGGTGATGTCACCGGAAGCATGGCGGGCAATACTGACGCCCCATGTGCGGTTGGTATGTGTATCCAAAAACTGCTTGAGGGTACCAGCCAGTTTATCCGAGGCGTGATCACCGGGGCGGAATTCGATTTTGCCCGGTTCAAAGCTGACGAGGTGGACGTTATACATCAGCTGCGTTTTGAGCATGATGTCTTTCATTTCTTCGGTCAGATCAACGACTTCTTGAAAGCTTTGCGGATCGGCTTTTGTTTCTTCTTGAACCTGTGGCTGGTTTTTGGCGTGGGCTAAACCGCCATTCACCACGCGCATGGCTGTGGGGGCCGCACCCGAGGGACCGGACGTTCCCATGCGTGGTGCGCCAACAGCTTGGGCCATTTGTCCCGCGCCCCCACCAGCAGGTACGCCCCCACCGGGGCCACCGGAAGGGGCTGGTGGGTTGTTTTGTATCATACGTACGGCTTCTTCCGGTGTAGGCATGTCGGCGACATAACACAGGCGGATGATGACCATTTCGGCGGCTTGTTGTGGATGGGGGGCGTTGCGCACTTCGCCCAAACCCTTCATCAGGATTTGATAGGCCCGTGCCAGAACAGACATGGCCAAGGTTTCGGACATCTCTTTACCGCGCACGCGTTCCATTTCTGAAACAACGGCATTCTGTGCGGCATCGGGCACGACCTTAACACGGGTCAGCCAATGGGTGAGTTCCAGCAAATCCTGTAAGACAACCGATGGGTCCGCACCCGCAGCATACAGCGTATCCATGACGCCAAGGGCATCGGCCGCGCTGCCTTTCATGATGGCGTCAAACAGATCAAACGTGCGTCCGCGATCGGCCAGACCCAACATATCGCGCACTTGTTCTTCACCCACTTCGCCGTGACAATGGGCGATGGCCTGATCCAGCAGGCTCAAGCCGTCACGTACAGACCCGTCAGCGGCGCGTGCAATCATGGCAAGGGCGGTGTCATCCACCTTGGCGCCTTCTTTTTCAGCGACCATATTAAAATGGCTGGCGAGTAAGTCCTGATCAATGCGGCGCAGGTCAAAACGTTGGCAGCGGGATAAGACCGTAACGGGAACTTTGCGAATCTCTGTGGTGGCAAAGATGAATTTTACATGCGCGGGCGGTTCTTCCAACGTTTTAAGCAAAGCGTTGAACGCGCCTTTTGACAGCATGTGTACTTCATCGATGATGTAGATTTTATAACGCGCTGAGGTGGGGCGATAGCGTACCGATTCGATCACTTCGCGGATATCGTCAACGCCGGTGCGTGATGCCGCATCCATTTCAATCACATCGACATGGCGGTCTTGGGCAATGGCAACGCATTGTTCGCACACACCGCAAGGGGTGATGGTTTCTGTGCCTTTGCCATCTTCACCGATACAGTTCAGCGCGCGTGCAACAAGGCGGGCTGTCGTGGTTTTACCCACACCGCGCACCCCGGTCAGCATGAAGGCTTGGGCAAGACGGCCTGATTCAATGGCATTGGACAGGGTGCGCACCATGGCATCCTGACCGATGAGTTCCTCAAAGGTTGAAGGGCGGTATTTACGCGCTAAAACGCGATAGGCACCGTTATCTTGTTGTTCGCTCATTTTTATCTAATACTCAGGCCATCAAAATGCATGGCTACACGTTAGCAGGGCTTGTACCGACATGCTAGATACGATTGTAAAAAATGAAGGTGAAACAGGAGAAAAAATCTCGAAAAGAAAGATGAGGTGAGAGGTTGAATATGACCCGAACCGAAACTCGTTACGGCTGCTTCCTTCCGGACC
>JABXIC010000092.1 GCA_013373265.1 Methylocystaceae bacterium
CCATACATGATGTCAAATTCAATGGTGCGAAATGGCGGTGCCATTTTGTTTTTCACCACTTTGACACGGGTCTGATTGCCCACAACTTCATCACGGTCTTTAATTTGACCGATACGACGAATTTCCATGCGGATGGACGAATAAAACTTCAGCGCATTCCCGCCCGTTGTGGTTTCAGGATTACCAAACATCACGCCGATTTTCATGCGGATTTGGTTGATAAAGATCACCAATGTGTTGGAACGCGATACAGACGATGTCAGTTTACGCAGCGCTTGTGACATCAAACGTGCTTGCAAGCCGACATGGGTATCCCCCATTTCCCCTTCCAATTCCGCACGCGGTACAAGGGCAGCAACACTATCCACGATCAACACGTCAATCGCACCGGAACGCACCAACGTATCGGTAATTTCCAATGCCTGTTCCCCCGCATCGGGTTGGGAGATCAACAGTTCATCCACATTACAACCCAGCTTTTGCGCATAGCCTGGATCAAGGGCATGTTCCGCATCCACAAAGGCACAGGTTCCCCCCGCTTTTTGTGCTTCGGCGACAATATGCAACGCCAATGTTGTTTTACCAGAACTTTCCGGCCCGTAAATTTCAACCACACGACCGCGCGGCACCCCGCCGATCCCCAGACCGATATCCAGTCCTAATGAACCTGTTGAAATAACTTCCGAATCCACCGTTTCACGCTGGCCCAATTTCATGATGGAGCCTTTGCCAAACGATCGTTCGATCTGTGCAAGTGCTGCATCTAGTGCTTTGTTTTTATCCATCGTATCCTTATCCACGAGCTTTAGTGCCGATTGAGACATAATTCTGTGCTCCCTTATTCCACAAATGACTGGGCCGTTGCAATTGATATCCGTTAAGAACATAAAGTACACGAAATGTTCTCATTAGCAAGAACATTTGTGAACATATTGATTCAAAACATTTTTTTGATAAACGTTCTCTTTAAGTTCTAAACGAATCGGGAATAACTGACAAATCAACAGCGGTATTATGTAGCAAACACACCTAAACAGGATTGGCGATTTCAGGACTTAATTAGCAATTATTCATTGTATCTATTTCTCTCTATATACTAAATTTGCATTGACATATATGTCGAAAAATCAAAGGAATAGATTCAATGATAAAAATCCTGTCGGCCCTATTGTTGCTCCTCACTTTAACAGCCTGCCAAACCGGTGGGATTGCCTATATGTTCCATGAAGAATTGCAGAAAGCACCAATAAGCACTTACGATACAATCCCTTCAAGCAAAGCAGTAGTCGTAATGAGTAGCACCTCCGGAGGCGACCTGCGGTTTGCGAAGAATCAAGATATATCACGCTCTTCGAATTCCCAATTTCGCGCGTGGTTGACATCAAGATACGAGAATGCAGCATACGCCGCTTTTGTTGTTGACCCGGGCATATACCACCTAGCTAGAATCTGGATTTCTAACGGAGAAATCAGAAGCCATCCGTTTCATGGAGGGATAGACATTGGGACAAACAATTACACATACATGAGCTTTGATGTTTCTGCAGGTGATGTAAAATACATTGGGAATATAACATTTAATATAGAGATGCCCTTCATGTTTCTTAAGAAAAGTTACGAAGAGAAAATAAGTAGTAGAGATCGGTTTGAAATTATGACAATGCCTTTCATTACTGTTCAGATTGATGACCGTTTTAAAGATGCCCAACGTTTCTTAGCAAATGAAGTTAAACGACCCGAGCTTAAGCTCACCAAAGGCCTAGCTCGTATAGGGACAAATGATCACCTGAAACGTGCTCAAATGATCATTGCTGGCATGGGAGACCGATTCACTAGAAATGATTATTGGAAGGCTCGGGCAATTTTTGATCGTGAAGTACAGGATCGAGTAAAATAGCGGTATTCTCTAGAAACACATCGAAGAAATACACGTTACGACAAACTACAGGAAAACAACCAGTCTAATGCAACGCTTTCGCGGTCAAAGCTTTTGCAACTTGCGCCGGCTTTGTTAAAACACTCTATGAAAGCGAGTTGCTTATCTTTTGAAATTGTAATTTCATTGGGAAATACAAGCGCAGAATATTGTGACAAAAGCTGTTTTTCTTTAAGAGCTGTTAAATAGTGATAAATGGCATCCAAGGCTTCATCCGTAACCTCTGTGACATTTTTAAAGACAAACAAGGCATACCAGCTGCCGCCATTTTGCTTGATTTTTTGAAGTGCAGGTTCATGAATAGAGCCATAGACATCAAGCAGGGTCTTATCGACACACCCCGAAATATTATATTTTAGTACCTGTTCATCATAAACAGAAAACTGTACCCGCCCTGTAGGGCGTTCGCCTTCCCATGGGGCGAAATCTGTATCAAGAATGATCATTCCCCCGCCTTTTCCCCGATTACACACAGCCAGCATACAATCATATTACTGGTGCGTCTTCAAATAATTAAATCTCCCCCAAAACTTCTTTCACCTTATAGGCCAAGTCTTTGAGCTTAAAGGGTTTGGGCAAGAAGTGAATGGTGGGGTCATTTTCAATACCTTCCGGGATCACATCTTCAGCATACCCCGACATGAAGATCACTTTGATGTCAGGCAGACGTTCGCGCACCAAAGCGACCAAATCAGGGCCTTTCATGCCCGGCATCACCACATCGGTAATGATCAGATCAATCTTATCACCCTTCTTTTTCATCACGTCCCAAGCCGCATCACCGCTTGAAGCTTCCAGCACTTCATAGCCTTTCGCACTGAGGGCACGCGCGCCAAACAAGCGCACCGGGTCTTCATCTTCAACCAACAAAATGGTTGCCGTTCCGGTTAAATCAGCGTGATCGAACAAGTCCGGTTGCTTTTTATCAACCTTGGTTACAACAGCGGTCTCTTCAACGGCCGGGAAGTAGATGGAGAACGTCGTCCCCTTGCCCACCACACTATCAACAAAAATATAACCATCGGTCTGGCGCACAATGCCATAAACCGTCGACAAACCAAGGCCTGTGCCTTTATCCACATCCTTGGTGGTAAAGAAAGGCTCAAATATCTTGGTCATATTCTCAGGCGCGATCCCACAGCCTGTGTCTGAGACTTCAATCGAGACATAACGCCCCGGTGGCATGGTGTCATGAGCCTGTTCAACAGGTTCACTGATATCCGCGTTGGCAGTGCGGATTATGACCTCGCCCTCACTATTCATGGCATGGCCAGCATTCACCGCCAGATTGACAACCACTTGTTCCAACTGCCCCGTATCCACGCGGATTTGGTGCAAGTCGCGACCATGTTCAATACGCAGATTGACCGTTTCCCCCAACGAGCGATTCAACATGGCCGAGAGGTCCGAAATCACTTCAGAAATATCAACGATTTTGGGTCGCAGTGTTTGTTTGCGCGAAAAAGCCAACAGCTGGCGCACCAAGTCTGTCGCGCGGTTACCACTTTGATAAATCTGTTGTAATTCCTGATGATCCGGATCCCCTTTGGGGTGACGTTCCAACAAGATTTCACAAAAACCCGTCAAGGCCGTCAACACGTTGTTGAAATCGTGCGCCACCCCACCAGCCAATTGCCCGATGGCTTGCATTTTCTGAGCCTGGGTAAATTGCAATTCCAAATCGCGTTGTTCTGTTGCATCGATGAAATGCAGGACAAAACCGCTGATCTGGCCTGTTTCATCCTCCATATGACCCGCAAAAACACTGACGGTCAAAATCCGTCCGCGCGCGGTTGCCATTTGCGCATCAAAGCGTACAGCCGCAATGGCGCCCATGGCGACTTTGCCCAATTGTCGACTTGCATCTTCATGGTTTTCCACCTTGAATTGGTCAAACAGAGGCCGCCCGATGATGGCCTCTTGATGGCGCCCAAGCATTTTTAAAAAGGCGCGGTTGCAGTCATTGATATTAAGATCCATATCTAAAACGGCAATACCTATGGGCGCTTCGTTAAACAACCAGCGCACCCGGGGGTCATGACCTAAGCTGGCCCGATGCGGGGCTGTGGCACTGCGTTTGGGGGCAACATTCCCAATCTCGATCCCTTCGCGCAGGACCAGACATCTGTTATGAACAAAATGACCTTGCGCATCATAAAGTTCGGTTTGACGCACATATACATCAAAGGCGTTGCCATCGGTTCCTTTTAAACGCATCAAACCGTTGGCACCCTCTGAAATTTCTTCGACAAAATCCGATAGGCCCATACCCGTGGCACGGACCATTTCCGGTGACACACCCAGCCAATCCCCCAGCGTTTGGTTGACAAAGCGAAAGCGACCGTTTTGATCAGAACTGAAAAAACCGACAGGTAAATTATCGACAAAATCAAAGACTTGGCGAAATTCTTTGCGTTGGGCACTTTCCATTTCCCGTCGCGCCGTAACATCGCGCACCAGCCACAATGAAAAACCCGCAGGCTTTCCTAACGGGGCAACAGAAATACGCCGCCATTCCTTCATACCATCAGCCCCACGGATGGGCAATTCGGCGTGATCACCAATCCCGTTTAAAGCATTACCTTTAAGGCGTTTAAATTCTGAAATCGCATATTCACCATCCAACACATCCACAATGCCGCTCAGTTCTGGTTTTCCCGGTGCCACAGGCATCAATCGGCGAAACCCCGGATTGGCATAAACGGTGGACCCATCACGTGCCGTAATCAGGCGCGCCTCTGGTAAAACGTCGATGGCTTGGCGCAACAAATCACCAAACGCCCCTGCATTTCCGGCAGAACCAATGGCCCAACCCAACAAAACAAGGCACCCCATGCAGACCAGCAACAACCCATACGTCCAAGCCGCCAGACCTAAAATCAGAAAATGGTTCCCCGCGGCCCCCAAAAAAGACACCCATGCAACCACCCCCCATGTGACCGGTTGACGCACAAGTCTCTTCATACGTCTTTTGACGCGTGGCGAAAAGGCAAGAGACACCATCAGTTCAACTGGCCTTTCAAGCGCATGACATAGCCGATGACTTCCGCCACAGCGGCATAATGTTCTGCCGGAATTTCCTCATCAATTTCAACCGAGGCATAAAGAGCGCGTGCCAAGGGCGGGTTTTCAACGATCGGAACTTCATTTTCTTCAGCCACCAGACGAATGCGCATGGCTAGCGCATCCATACCTTTGGCCACCAGTTTGGGCGCAGACATCATGTTCTGTTTATATTCCAATGCACAGGCGTAGTGGGTCGGGTTTGTGACAATCACATCCGCAGTCGGCACAGCCTGCATCATACGTTGACGCGCACGTTCCATACGCAATTGACGGATTTTGGCCTTAATTTGCGGGTCACCTTCAGATTGCTTGTGTTCGTCTTTAACCTCTTGCAAGGTCATTTTCATTTGTTTCATAAAAGTATAACGTTGATAGGCAAAATCAATCGCTGCAATCAATGTCATCAAGGCCGTTACACCAACCAATACAATAATCGCAATATTATACATTAATTCCAAGATATGAAAGACGTCGTAGGCTGGTAAAACCTCCATATCCTGAAAGATTGGGATCGTTACCCCAAAAGCAACGGCCCCCACCAAAGTCATTTTAAAAACTGTTTTAACCAGTTCCATCACAGAACGCATGGAGACAATTTTTTTAAAGCCTTTCTGCAAAGAGATATTACTCAATTTGGGTTGAATTTTTTTAGGTGCCCAAATCAACCCTGTTTGCAAGACGCCTGACATAACAGCGCTGATCATAAAAGCAAATAATAAAGGCAATACGCGCAACCCCATATCAGCCAACAATTGAGAAAACAAAACACTCAGATTGTTTCTATCCACTGAGATTTGGTAGCCTTGGGAAATAAATTTTAAAATCGGAGAAATGATACTTTCTGCGAAAATGGGACCAAGAAAGACAACAAATAATGCGGCTGAAAAAAAAGAGGCCCAGCTTTTAATTTCCTGAGATTGGGAAACTTGACCTTCTTCCCGTGCCTTGGAAAGTTTTTTGTCCGTCGGTTCTTCTGTCTTCGACGCGTCGTCTTCTTCAGCCATATTGCCCTCTTATGGTTCCAGAAAACCGATTAATCCATTCTGATAATACTGCAAAAACACCATCATGATACCGGAAATCGTAAACATTAGCATTAACAACGCCAGCATAATTTGCGCAGGCATGGCCACAAAGTAAATTTGGAACTGTGGGTTCAACCGGCTGATTAACCCCATAGACAATTGAAAGGCAAATGAAAGTAGAAAAAACGGGGCTGCCAACTGCACACCAACCTTAAAAGAGCCGGCAACCGTGCTAGTCATGAATTCCGCAAAATTACCCATCGGCGGTAAAGCCCCTGGGGTAAATATACTGTAGCTATCCACAACCGCACTGATCATCAGATGATGCAAATCAGTAACAAAAATCAACACCATTGCCAAGTTCACAAAAAAGGTAGAAATGACTGACCCTTGGGCTTGAGAAATCGCGTCAAAAGAGAAAGCATTTGAAAGCGAGGCAACGAAAGCAATAATCGTTCCCAAAATTGTCATGGCTGAGAGCATGGTTGTCATCAACATACCCAGAAAAAAACCAACAAGAATCTCCCCGCCAATCAACAAAGCCAGCTCCAACGGGTGTATGGGAAAAGGCGGGAAATTCTGTGATACCGTTGGCACCATAATCAGGGCCAACATCAAAGCGAACAACAACCGGACCTTAACCGAGATTGTTTGTGCACTAAACCCTGGCATGACAAAAATCGCGCCACTTAGGCGCGCGAAAATCAAACCAAAATGGAAGATATTGAAGGTCAGAATCTCGCTCAGCATAGCAAGCCCTACCCTATGGCAATAATTTTATCGAAAATCGATTCACCGAACGATATCATATTATTGATCATAAAAGGCAGCATCAAGACCAAGGCGACAAAAATCACCAGGATTTTTGGGACAAACACCAAAGTCATTTCTTGAATGGAAGTCAAAGCCTGAAACAAAGCAATCAGCAGACCAATAACAAGACCCGCAATCAAAATGGGGCCGCCAATCTTCAAGATGACCCAAAAGGCTTCCCGCCCAACTTCGATAACGCCAACATCATTCATAAGAAAACGTCATTAAATTGGCATTTTAATGATTTCTTGATAGGCTTGAATCACCCTATCACGCACAGTCGTCACAGCTTGCAACGTTACTTCGGCCTCTGCAACGGCCGTAATAACCTCGTTCACATCTGCCGACCCCGCAGCAGCAGCCAAAGACATACGCTCACTTTTGTAGCCGATACCCGCCGCTTCCTGAACAGCTTGCTTCAGCAAATCAGAGAAGTCCTGTTCACCAGCTTCCTTTGTACTTTCCAAGCTTGGCAGCTTGTTCATTTCAGCTGCGGATCTTGCGTAAGCAGCCGCCGCAGAAGCCATCATATTGTCAGCCATTTCTCGTTCCTAATCTCTACTTAACGCAGAATCCCTATCGTTTGTTCTAACATTTTCTTACTGGCCTTAACCGTATTGACATTTGCCTCATAAGAACGCTGCGCCTCGCGCATATCCATCATTTCAATCAAGGAATTCACGTTGGGACGTAACACATATCCATTTTCATCTGCAGCCGGATGGGCCGGGTCAAAAAACTTTTTAAAATTTGCCGTGCTGTCTTCTTTTACTTTTTTAACATGGACAATGTTAACATCAAGCTTTCTGTCCAACTCATTTTTAAATAGAATTTTCTTACGGCGATACGGCATTTCACCGGGTTTTGTCGGCATTGAATCCGCGTTGGCGACATTCTCGGAGATGACTCGCATGCGCGCACCCTGAACTTTCATCCCGGCTGTCGAAATTCTCATACTTTTAAACAAATCATCCATTTTTTAACCTCAACCTTCTGGCTCTCTCACCCAACACAACAACATAAGGGCTTTAGTTTTTACCCAAAGCGATTCGGAAAAGATGTAAATTCTTTTTATAAAGTTCCGTCGTCAGTTGGTGATCGACTTGCGATTCACTCATCTTCGTCATCTGTTCTTCTAGAACAACCTGGTTACCGTCAATCGTCGTCTCATAAGGTTTAGGGTTTTCGCTGGCATATTCACGCATACGTGCAGGCTCAGTCCCAATGTGTTTTGGGTTGGTCCCCGTTGGGGAAACATACATCGCCTGACTCCGCATCAATTCCTTGAAATTGAACGGTTTTAAGTCACGGGCTCTATATTTTGGCGTATCAGCATTGGCGATATTTTCCGACAATACTTCCTGCCTATTTTCAATGTAGTCCATCCGCTTTTTTAAGACGGAGAACAAAGACATTTTCCCTAAGTCCATAGTGAACTCCTAAACTGACTTGTGCCCTCGACCTCCCAAGAACAAAATTCAGTACACAGTACATTTACCCCATTACAACGTATTTACTATGTAAGCACTATATTAACAAATCGTAAACCGTTGTGTAAGCCTTTTTATAATTTTGTTATCTTAAGCTTTTTTAAAACACTCGAGCTTATCGTATAGTAAGCTTTGATAAATCCTAAGGACATTGAACATTTGAGCGACAGCAAAAAAACACTGCCCAAGCATTTTGATCCGGATCAGATTGCCGTGGCTTTATCCTATGAAGGCATTGAGGATAAAGCACCGGAGATTATCGCATCTGGTCGCGGTGCTGTGGCTGAACAAATTTTGCAAATCGCATTTGAACAAGGTGTACGGGTGCGTGAAGATGCAGATCTTGCCCAGATACTCAGCCTCATTGATGTCGGTCAGGAAATCCCGTTAGAAGCCTTTGCCACAGTCGCGGAAATCCTCACTTATGTCTATAAAGCCAATGGGCAAGACATGCCCGGCCTTGACACAGCGTTAAAACCAAATCCAGATACAACCACTGACGAGGACGAATGAGTATGTCGGAGCAAACACGTTTTGATCTTACAGAACAAATTGCCCAAACGGCATCCGTCATTGAAACGGCCCAACGTCTGATCCATCAAGGCCAAATCGTCGAACTTAGCGCCTTGCAAGAAAAAATAGCGATCATTTGCAAAGAAGCTGAAAAGCTTCCCCTCGCACAATCCAAAGAGATTTTGCCACTTCTGCAAAAATTATTTGAATCTACAGAACGACTAGAAAAAGATATCAATATGCAGCATGATGCGCTTTCCGAGCGTTTGAAGTTGCGCGAACAAAACGCCAATCCCCTTTTTGCACAAGAAGTGCAAGATGAAGAAGACCAATAAGGACCGAACCCACCCATGGATATCTCAGACTATCTCAGGTTTGTTTTTGCATTTGCCTTTGTCATCGCATTAATCGGCATTCTTGCTTTTGTTGCACGACGCTATGGCATGGGCTATCGCAATGTTGCACGTACAAGCAAACGCCGCTTAGCCATTTCTGAAGTCATGCCGATTGATAACAAACGCCGCTTGGTTTTAATTAAACGTGATGATAAAGAACACCTCTTGGTTTTAGGGGGAACGACAGACCTTGTTGTAGAACAAAATATTCCTGCGCAGGACATGAGCTTTACCGACCATTTGACCCAGCTTGATGAAGACGAAAAGGATACGTCATCATGACCAAAGGACAAGTTCTGAAATTATCATTGTCCGCAAGCTTAATCAGTGGCTTGGCTTTTCTTGCCCTTGTGCTTTTCAACTCAGAAGCCTTGGCACAAAGCTTCACCCTTGATTTTGGTGACCCGAACGTCGGAGGGCCAGAAAGTACCACGTCACGCATTATCCAGTTGATTGCCTTAACAACTGTTCTGTCCTTAGCCCCAAGCATTCTTATTATGGTGACATCCTTTACCCGATTGATCATCGTTTTCAGTTTTCTACGCACGGCCATGGGCACACAACAAGCCCCACCCAACCAAGTTGTTGTCTCTTTAGCCCTGTTTTTGACTTTCTTCATTATGATGCCGACCTTTAATCAAGCCTACGATCAAGGGTTAAAGCCCTATATGGATGGTGATTTAGAAGAGATTGCCGCCTTTGAAAAGACTGTACTGCCTTTTCACCGCTTCATGATGCAACATGTGCGTGACAAAGACCTGGATCTCTTTTTAGGAATTGCCAAGGAAGATGGGAATTTACGTGGTGATGACATCCCGTTAAAGGCCCTGATACCGGCCTTCATGATCAGCGAGATCCGAAAAGCTTTTGAGATCGGCTTCCTCTTATTTATACCCTTTTTGGTGATTGATATGATTGTCGCATCGGTTCTCATGTCGATGGGGATGATGATGCTACCACCAGTCATTATCGCCCTGCCCTTTAAGATCATCTTTTTCGTGCTGGTTGACGGCTGGTATCTACTGGTCGGATCCATGGTCAAAAGTTTTGGTCAGGGAATATTGGAATAAAAAAAAAGACGGGCCTTTTAACGTGACCCGTCTCTTTTTATGACTTTAACAATTTCTGAATATATCGCGGTAAGGCAAAGGCCCCCACATGCACAGCGGGCGTGTAATACTGCGTATCCAATCCCAAAGCATTAAATCGTGCCTCAATCACCTCAATCGGCTGTTTGCGTGCCTGTTGGTTATTGGAAGCCCATGCCAGCGTCATGAAGCCGCCAATATAAGTTGGTACGGCCACAACATAAAAAGACATATCTACAAAATGTGGGGACATACGCGCCTGCGTGACGGTGACTTCTTCACCTTGAAAAAAGGGTACACCGTTTTGTGTCACCAAAATGCCGTCTTTGCTCAGGCACTTTTGGCAGTCGGCATAAAACTCTGATGTGAAAAGAACTTCCCCCGGCCCAATCGGATCAGTCGAGTCCACAATAATTACATCAAAGCGCTCTTGGGTTTCTTTAACAAACTTCAACCCATCGGCAATCACCAAATTACAGCGCGGATTATCAAAGGCACCATCGCTATGGTCCGGGAAATATTTCTTTGACATATCCACGACAGAGGCATCAATTTCCACCATGGTGCAGCGTAAATTTTCATGACGTAGAACTTCACGCAAAACGCCGCCATCACCACCGCCAATGATCAACACATTTTCAGCCTGCCCATGGGCCATGATCGGCACATGGGAAATCATTTCATGATAAATAAATTCATCACGATCCGTGGTTTGAATAACACCATCCAACGCCATCACCCGACCGAAAGACTCATTTTCAAAAATGATCAGGTCTTGATGCTCGGTTTTTTCTTCAAATAGAATCTTATCGGCTTTGAAACGCTGTTGATAAGCTTCATACAGCGTTTCCCCAACCCAACGGGTCATACGTCTTTTCCCCGCAGCTGTTCATCCACATCAATACGATCAGGACCAAAAGCTTCTTGTAGGAAAGGCACAGCCTTATGCGGGTCACAATCGCCACACATAAACACATCCAACGCTGCATAAGACGCTTCAGGCCATGTATGAATACTGATATGTGACTCAGCCAAAACCAAAACGCCGGACACACCGCCGTTGGGTTCAAAATGGTGCAAGTGGCAATGTAAAATCGTTGCCCCTGCTGCATCCGCACCTTGACGCAGCGTACGTTCAATTAAATTGATATCATCAAGCTTATTCGCACCCCACAGGTCGATCAGCAGATGCGTACCAGCATAACGAATGCCATTACGTTCGATAAAGTAGTCTTTATTATTCTCAATTACAGCAAATGTTGATTGAGGAGTTTCTTTTTCGCGGACCTGGGTTTCGCTCGGATCTTTAGCCGAGTCCATCCCCAGTTCGGCAAGAGCAGTCTTTGGCATACTCATCCCTTTCCAAACCAGTAGATAGATCGTCCACAAAAGCCTGTGATGCGGACAAGGCGACAGTCAATGACGTAATTTTGGTTGAAACTCAAGTTAATTTTTCCCAATCGTGACATTTTTTTTAACGCTGGGTTTCTGATATTCACTAAAGAATTCAAAGCATTTGTCCATATTTCGCGAAAAAACGCAAACTTATGGTGCCAAACTTTAATTTATAGCACTCAACTCACCGGCTTTAAGACGTTCTTTATATCGTGTCATAAAGCTGGTGAAATTCTCCGCCGGTTTAACCAGTTGAGTAATGGTACGCGGATCAAGCATGCCAGCATTTTCACGTGATGCAATTAATCTAAAGGCATCACGCAGCGTTGTTTCTTCCATCGCTGCACCATAATCCGTGCGCACACGACCAACACCACGTTCATTACCACCCAGCGTATAGGCAACCGCAAGGTTCAGCACCAACCGCGCCTGATCTTCATCAAGAGGGCTATTACGCTTCACACCCTTCGCCCTGCCCAGTCGTTTAAGGACAGCAGCCGCATTGCGCCAATCGCTTGCATTCCAATAAACTTCTGAACGTAACAAATCCGCTTCGACACTTTCATCTTCCGCTTTATCCAACATAACCAGCGCATCATCCTGTTTGCCCATATCAATCAAGGCACGCGCTTCCAGATGACGGCGGATGGCGACATCTTCATCAGACATATTAGGCTGAGCACTTTTCTTTAAAGCGCGGATGGCACGTTCCGGTTTACCCGCTGCCAAATAGACCACAGCCAAACGTGTCCCCACCTGTGCCTTCTTCATACCGCTCAGACGGAACTGAACCTGATTTTCCAGCAATTCCGCCGCTTCACGCAGCAAATCAACCGCTGCAAGACGGTCCGCCAATTTACGGATCATCTCATCCCCTTTTTCTCCAGCAGGAGTCAACTCGCGGAATTCATCATACAGGGCAATGGCTGTAACGGGTGGCAATTCATCGGCTTTACCATCCAGATACAACTCTTCAAATATCCGGATCATTTCTTGCGTCACAGCTTCTGAATCAGGATGTTGACGGAAATAAGTTGCCGCCTGACGCATGGTACGTAAACCGTCACGATAATTACCCGTTTGAACGTACAAATCGCCTAATCTACGCAATAAATGAAATTCAAAATCATCCCCACGCCATGCAAAACGCAGTTTTTCAAGGGATTCGATCATTTCTTTTTTATTGATACGCCCCAACTTGAGCAACAATTCCGCTTTAGTCAACGCAGCTTTGGCACGTGACGGACGATGATCACCCTTTTCAACTTCTTCATAGGTCAGGATTGCCCCATCCGGGTCGCCACTGATTTCTTTCACGCGTCCGCGTAAATACTTGACCGCATCGGCTTGGCGTTGGGCAAGGCCTTCAGCCTCCAACACTTCAAGATAAGATTCAGCCTGACGCACATCGCCAAGAGCAAGAGCCGATTCTGTCAAAATCATTGCTAAAGGAAATTTCAATCGCGGCGGATAAGGACGAATAACACCCGCCAAACGTTTCAAATCCGCAGCCATCTCTTGCATCTGGCCTTTTTCGGCCTTCACAGCCGCCAACCATAATGCGCCTTCGTCTTTGGCAGTGACCGCCGGGTCATCAAAATCTGTAATCGCTTCATCCAGACGATAAAGCAGGAAGTTAGCCACCCCATGCATGGCTCTGAATTCAGCTTCTTCCATTTTCTTAGGGTCACTCTTGGCCATCACATTCAAGACACCAATCGCTTCCGGTCCCATCCCATGAGACAAATAATATTGTGCCAGTTTGGTACGTGCGATATCGCGCCTTGGCCCCTTAAGACCCGCAGCCGCTTTTTCCAGCTCCTGCCGGTTTTCCCGGTACGTGCTCATATCGCCGATTTTCCATTTGTCGAAATCGAACAAACGGGTAATACCACGCAGACTCCCCATCTTGGCAGAAGCAACCGCCTTTTTACCCGTGTCAGAGAGTTTCAAACTGCTTGAGGCTGTCATCTCAATACCGGATTTCAAGGTGCGAATACGCAAATCATCTGAAAGTGGACGATAAGCAACGCCTTGAGCACTGTTGAGAATTTCAAATTGCGGATAATGACGATTTGTATTCACCCCATGTCCCAGTGGGATAACAGGCACAACAACAAGGTTGTCCCCCACAACGGGATCATAGACCGGCACAGGCAAGCCACCTTCTTGAACCGGCATAAACAAACGCGCACCGGCAGGTGAATGCGGTTGCGCTTCAACATTGATTTCTTGCGTTGCCAACATCGGCAATTTACCGAAATCAAATATCCAGGACAGACCTTCGCGTTTGGGGCGCGGGTTAAATCCGTCTGCGGTCTCAATACGCAACACCGTAGCACGCGGTATCGGCAATTGTTCAATCTTCTGAACACCATCGCCAGCAGCTTGTTTCAGGGCCGCGATATCCTGTTCAGTTTGTTTATCAAACACCAGCCAAACCGCGCCACCTCTTCTAAAGGCTGCTGCGGCAACAGGTTCCCCAAATTCAAAGCGCATCGAGAAAGCGCCGGGCATGGCTGCTACATCTTGCGCAGGTTCTGCCTTGGGTTCTTCAATCACTTCCGGTGCGCTGACTTTTGCAACAGGGGCCGCTTTGGGTTTGGGTGGTTCGTTCTTTGCCGTTTGTGCTGGCACGGGCTTCGGCGCAACAGAAGCAGAAGCAGGCTTAGGGGTGACTGCGGGTGCAGGAGCTGCTGGTTCAGCTTGGGCCGTTTGCGTCCCACTCGGGGCTGATGCTTTTTTGGCTAGGCGATCGCGATACACATCAACAACAACTTTAGTGCCTGCATAAAAATGCTTAATCCGTGACCCGGATGTGACATCCAATTCAACCGCATTTCCATTTTGTCGAATGCCACGTACCTGTCCATTCAACCCACGTTGAGCTGCCGATAAATTATATTTTGCAGGTTGTTCAAAATCGATAATCGTCTTTTGTTCATAATCCCCCACCTTGTAAGGCACTTTTTTCGGCCAATCGAACACAATGCGGGTATAATTTGTATGTTCACCTTTGCGCACACCAATTGTAGGACCATTGGCAGGAACAACGGACGCCTGTGTCGCAGGTTTAGGAGCACTCACTTTTTGAGGTGCAGGCTGTGCTTTAGAGGCTGCTGGTGCTGACGCGGGTTCAGGCGCCTTGCTTTGGGGTTCACCCATAATATCAACAACCAGATAGCTTCCAGTATAGAAACTGCGCACGCTATAATTATCCCCTGTCAGGGACATTGTTACATTTCGCCCACCTTCGGACGGGTTGACCGATTTAACATATTTACGCAAGTTGCTGGTCACTTCACGATAAGACGTATCTGCTGGCTCAGCAAAAGTGATGATAAGGGTACTGTTCTTAATATCAGCAGTATATCGCACCGGGATAGACCATTTAAACACAATCCGTCCATAGCCCGAATGCGCCCCGGCACGCACGGCAATACGTTCGGCCCATGCCTGTCCAAAAGACAGCATACCGATCATGATGATCATCAAGCCTATAAACGTACGTTTAGCCATCCTTGCGGCGAAACTCCCCTAGCTATTTCAACACGCCGGTTTGCAAGACAAGAATGTCTACCCGACGCGCTAATGTGTTTTTTTGCTCTAGCGGTAAATCCGGCAATTGATCAAAACCGCTATCCCCATAACCATATGCCAAGAATTCTTGTTCGAAGCCAGACTTTCTTAACGCATTTCCCACTGCAATAGCCCTAAAAAGTGATAATTCCCAATTTGATGCATAATCTTGACCTGAAGCTGGTTCTGGGTCCGTATGTCCAGTTATAACAATCTGATTACTAACATGTCGTAAAACATCACCAAGTTTTAACATGGTTTCTTGCGCGCGGGTGCTCAAGTTTTTACTTCCTTTGGTAAAAAGCAAGTCTCCCGGCAAAGAAATCAGCAATCGATCATCCAACATCTGAATCATTGCCCGTTGCAAAAGGTCATCTTGTTCCACCTTTTCCGCCAAAACAGCTTGTAAATATTCAAGATTGATCGCACGTTTCCTAAAAACGGTGGAAATATTGTAATCCGCCGTTGCCGAAGCCACCGTTTCCTTCTTTGCTGGGTTTAATGTGGTTGATAATGAATCGGTAATCGCCTCCCATTTATCAACTTGCACCGTTGTCATGGAAAAAAGCATCACAAAAAAGGTCAGCATCAGCGAGACTAAGTCAGTGAATGTCACCATCCACGCCCCTTTTGCCTCTTCAGCTTTTTTACTTGGATTAAATCCGTTATTCACTTGCGACCCACGACCAATCATCATGTTATTACTCCCCTACCGGTTGTGTCGGCTGGAGAGAAATCGGGGCATTTTCTGCGGGTAGCCCAACGGGCGGCGTTGTTGATGGTTCATCCATAAATGATGGCAGGGGCGCACTCACCCGTCCCGGCGATATTTGCACGGGTTGCAAGGTGACAGGCGCTCTCTTAACCGGGACAACGTTTTGCACCTTCGGTTTTGGCACTTTTATCAAAGGTGAATCCGCAAAATTAATTTTATTTTCTTCTATACTGCGAATATGAAACCAGATTTCTACCGTTTTACTATCGCTGCCCTTGAGCCCAATAGAAACGGATCCCGGTGGCGCACCACGCGACAATAATTCGCGCGCAAAAGCGCCGGCGCGTTCAATGGATAAATCCTGCGTTGTTGGTAGGGTCATATCTTCAGACCAAGGTGTTGGAACAATAAATTCCATCTCAAAACGCAAACCCGGTGGGTTGGAACTTAATGCTGAAACCAAACGGTCAACAAAACCATATTGGCCTTCACGTACAACGGCCTTACCCTGTTCAAATAAACCGTCACCATCAAGTTCAACACGCATCAAACGACCAGGTTGAATGGCATCAACTTTAACCACACCAATCACCGTGGAAAACAGACCTGTCACTTGACGTTGAAATTCATCCGCAGCTAGAAATTCCCCCGTTGTCGCATTAAAGTTGCGCAGATCCATACGTGGGGGCAGAACAGAAGAAAACGTCGAAGATAAACTATCCATCAACGCTTTAGACTTTACATTTTCTGTAGAAGAAATACTGACCAGCAAAATAAAAAAGGCGAGAACCAACAGATAAAGTGATAAAAAAAGCGTCATAACCCGACTGGCGTCACTTTTGGGTCTTTCACCGCCACCAAAGTTTACCTGAATTCGGTCCATTGCTTTATTTAACTGTCGTTAATCGAAACTGGCCAGAAGTGCGTCAATATCTTCCTGACTTTTGCCTTGACCTTCCAGTTGCGGACCTTCAAGCAAATCTTCATCAGTGATCACCTTCGGACCATCATCTACTGGATCTGGGTTCTCGGCTTTATATTTCTCAATCTCCGAACCAAAGGCATCAATCAAAGCGTCAATTTTTTCTTCAATATGCTGAAGTGCGCTCACTACCTTTGTAATGCGCTGTCCGGTAATATCCTGAAAGGTACAAGCTTCATAGATTTTGGTTGTGGCCTCCATCAGCTTGGCGCTGGTTTCAGGATCCACTTCCTCCATGACATTTTCTACCAACTCAGTCGCATCCATAATGGAATTGGTCGCATCTGCGGTTGCTTCCACAATGGCATCAAGCTCATCGCTGGCAGAAGTAATATATTTATCCTTTACATCATCCGGACGTAACTGGGCAATTTCCGCCTTTGCGCTGTGGATGTAATTTGCAAGGGATTCAAGCTCGGAATAGAGCTCCATATCAGCGGAAGAAACATCGCCTTTCATGGTCGCCATAATACTGCCAACAACGTCGGCAACGTCTTCTACTTTTACAGTATCACCGTATGTATTACGCAACTCATTCAGACGTTCATTCAAGTCTGGATCAACCTTTGTATTCACTGACATGTAAGCTCCCCGATTTTTTTCTACATTATACGGAAAACTTAGAAGTCACCGATAACACTCACCATCTTACCTTTAAGTGTCTCAGCGTTGAAAGGTTTCACGATGTAGTTGGACACACCGGCTTCTTTTGCTGCGATCACGTTTTCGGATTTACTTTCCGCAGTAACCATGATGAACGGAATATGCTTTAATTTTGCATCCGCACGCACTTCACGCAGAAGTTGAAGGCCGGTCATAGGCTCCATATTCCAATCTGAAATAATCAGATCAAAATTTGCTTGGCGTAATTTTTGTAAAGCTTGGCTACCATCTGTCGCTTCGTCAATATTGGTGAAGCCCAATTGACGGAGAAGGTTGCGGATAATACGCAACATAGTTTTGTAGTCATCCACGATCAAGATCGGCATATTAGGATCGACGGCCATTTAGCACTCCACTCCCAGAAGATATTTCATAATAATCCTAGGCCATAAATTAAGGTTTAAAAAAGGCCCGTATAAATTTAGTACTTGAGCATAGCGCAGGAAGCAACCTTTTTAAAAGAGAAAGCAACGCATTAGCGCATTTTTTTCCATTTTTTAAAGCATTTTTGCCCTTTATTGCCCAACTGCAAGCTCTCCCGGCTTCGGCAAGCTACGTAAACGGAATAATTCTTCGGTCACATCACGCGCCTTTTTGGGGTCCATTTTTGCTAAAATAGGGGCCAGACGACGATTGTTCATCTTTTCAGCCACCTGCAACAACACATCCATTTCCAACTCTTCAAAGATTCGACCCGCGTCTTTAGGCTTCATATTCTCATATATTTTGACAAGGTTTTGCAATTTGTTTTGTTGTTGCTCATCATATTTAATCATACTGTCTTCAATGGTCTTTTGCAGCGCTTTAAGGGATTGAACTTTTTTGTCAATGCGTGCTTCCGCCGCCTTCAAAAGATTTTCACGCACATCAAGTTCCCGGGCATGGGCTTCAATTTCTTCGCGACGCTCAGCAAGTTTTTGCAAAAGGTCAACTTCTGCTTGGGTATAAAAAGTTGGATCATCCACAAATGAAGACTCTTTTGCTGCTTTCCCGTCGGCAGGGGCATCTGTGCTTTTGTCAGCCGCAGGCGCCGCCGTGTCACCCGTAGCCGGCGCATCTGCAGGCGATGTTGTATTCGCTTGGGCCAGTTCTAAAATTTTAGGAGGGGCAGGATGACGTTTCGTCAAAATTTCTTTTGCAGATTTCGGGCGCAGGTCAGCATTTTTTTGTTCCGCAACAGCTTGTGAAACAGACACATTATTGACCCAATCGTCAACACCTTCCCAGATGGCATTCATTTTAATTGTCAGCAAAAATACCGCGACAAAAATTGTCAGCGGCAACACGCGTAACTTCCCTAAAGTAGCCATCATAATTCTTACTCCTTCAACCTAGCGAACAGACTCAAGAGCCTTCAACAGCTCACGTTCAGCATCGGTTTTCGGTTTATATTCTTCTTCCTCCAGCAGAGCCGGTTCTTCAGCTTTTGCCTTGACGCTGGATTTTGGTTCAGGCGGCGCGACCGTATCTTTTACTTTTTTACCAGCATAAGCAGGTGGTTCCGGTCGGTTGTTGCGAACCTTTTCTTCTAACTTGTCTGCGGACATGCCAGCACGATCAATTAAAAAATTCAAATCCTCGCGCAGAGCCTCCGCCTTTTTCAAAGTCTCTTGCATATCACGTTTCATATCATCTGCAGACCCTGTTAACTTATGGATGCTTTCTTCTGCACGCAAGGTGGCATCATTAAAACTTGCCGCCAACTGTTCCAGTTCCGCTTGGTCTTTTCGCAATTCCGACAGACGTCGATTAAGCATCATAGCATAAGCAATCGTTGCGACCAGCAAGATCGCGATCAACACGTCTAAAAACAAAGAAAACGGCACGGCTTTATCCTTTCTTCTTGGTAATTTCGGCGTCGATACGGACAGCGATATTGTTACCCTTACGACCCATTTTACCAGTATACATGGATACACCGCCACAACGAATTTCAATATCTGAATCCGGTGTTGCGTTAAACATAATTTGCGACCCGATCTTCAAGTGGATCATGTCGGTCAATTCCATATATTGCTCATCCAACACGGCTTCCAAATCCACATCGGTTTGCCACAGCTCGCGTGCCAGGTGAGTTTCCCAAATGCTATCACGACCAAATTTTTCCCCCATGAACATCTGCAAGAGAAGTTCACGAACAGGTTCCAGAGTCGCATAAGGCAAAAGCATCTCAACACGACCACCACGGTCTTCCATATCAATACGCAATTTAGCCACAATCGCCGCGTTGCTTGGGCGTGAAATTGTTGCAAAGCGCGGGTTTGTTTCCAACCGGTCAAAGCGGAACGTGACAGGTGACAACGGATCAAACGCCGCTGACAAGTCATTCAAGACCACATGGACCATACGTTCAACCAAGTTGCGTTCAATGGTCGTATAGGGGCGCCCCTCAATACGCATGGCCGCCGTCCCACGACGTCCCCCCAACAACACGTCAACGATGGAATAGATCATGGAACTGTCAATGGTCAAAAGACCATAGTTGTCCCATTCTTCCGCCTTAAACACCCCCAACATGGCAGGCAACGGGATAGAGTTAAGATAATCACCAAACCGAATAGAGACGATATTATCCAGCGATACTTCTACGTTATCGGATGTGAAGTTCCGCATGGATGTCGACATCATACGCACGAGGCGGTCAAAGACCACCTCCAGCATCGGCAAACGTTCATAAGAAACCAGGGCTGAATTTAGAATGGCCTGAATGCCACTTTGGCCGCCTTCTTCGTCATGATCTTCATCAAAGCCGAGAAGACTATCGATCTCATCCTGGTTCAAGACACGCGTGGATTCACGCCCGCCAACCGCCCCTAAAAGGTCTGTGCCTGCGCCGCCATCGTCGTCACCGACCATAGACTCCCATTCTGCCGCAAGATCGTCGTCTTCCCCGCCGTCCTCGTCATCACCGAGTGCAGCTTCCCATTCAGCAGCGAGATCTTCACCTTCATCATCGGCGACAGTCATCTAACCTGTCCTTTACTTCGGTCCATTGTCAAACTCTTGATGCTTTATTGTACCAGCATCTCTTTAAAAAGTACGTCATTAACTTTAACAGGGGCAACAGCGGCATTTACACGCGCCAGCAATTCTTCACGCAAACGATACATACCAGCCGACCCTTTCAAGTCTTCTACACGCAATTCACGCAGATAGACCTGAAACGCATCTACAACGCGGTCTTGCACAGCTTCTACCTGCGGCACATCCAACGCATTTGGCAATTCCAGACTGACCCGGATTTTCAGGAAGCTTGATTTACGACCTGTCGTATTCAAGTTTACCAAAATTTCAGGTAAATCCGTAAATGCAACAGGACCCGCAGGTTCCCCACTGGCAGCCCCATCGCCACCTTCCCCGCTTGTCGCTGTATCTTCAACGCCCAACAACGGATCAAGCAATCCGGTAAAATAAGCACCAGCCGCGCCACCAAGAATGAGAACAAGCGGAATCGCAATCAGCAGTATCTTCTTTTTACCACCACCGCCGGAACCACCACC